>JAAWKB010000061.1 GCA_022797115.1 Oscillospiraceae bacterium | reverse complement strand
GTTTTTTAGGTAGTCATTCTCCGCCCGCAGCCGCTGCACCTCCGCTAATAAGTCCTCTTCCACTGCCTTTGGCAGTTTCCGGGGCTGCCCGGTGCTCCTACGCCCTCGCCGCTCCTACGCAAAGCCTTCCGGCCCTTCCTCCAGATAGATTCTCTCCCATGCCGCAATTCGTTTATCATCTGTCCCAAATCTACGGGCTGTTTCTTTGTAACTTAATTTTTCCTGCAGCATAGTTTCTATGGCCTTTTTCTTGAACTCTGGCGTATATCGTTTGTTTGCTACTCCTTTTGGCATAATAAATCACCCCACTTGTTAGTAGTATACCATACTGTCTAACAAATGGAGGGCAGTTCAATCTTGCTACGGCGTTTTTGTGTAATTATAAGGGCTGTTTAATTGTCTTTAAGATGTGTGAAATTCGCATGATTTCAGGGATTTTCCTTGTTGTGCATATATTGACGGCTCTACAGCACTCGCCGAACCGAGCAGGCCGCGAGGACCTCTCGGCCCCGGAGGGCCAGGGATGCAGCATACGCTGTCGCAGGGATCGCCGCAATGGCAGGGATCGTGCTCGTAGTTGTATCGCATCGGGAAACGTTCCTCCCTGTATCACATAAGTGCGGCTATGTGCCGCATAGAACCGAACAACCCGGTTGTCCACAGCAGGGTCAACCGGGTATCCGCTCTTTATCCTATGCGCCGAAGGCTTGGAGGTTCTTAAAAGCGGAGCAGCCTTTGGAGAGAGGACAAATGCTCTATTTATTGTCTTTCTAGCCCATAAAACCATTCTGTACGCCAGGGGTATTTGTATATATTTACGAAAACCCCCTGGACATTGGCTTGTAAATGTGATATAGTAATAAAGCTACAAAAAATGTGAGGATCGTCCCTTACAATCAAAGGAGGTAAGTTCATGGAACCTAAGTTTTTCAAAATTCCAGTTTGCGTAGGTGATGTAACGCTGCGGGTGGCGCAGGGTCATTTTGCTACCAGGCACAGCCACACCAACTATTTTATTGATGTGACCAACCAGCAATCCTGCCTTCAGGAGGCAGAAGCCGTGGCCCAGCAGCTGGCCCAGAACAATTTGTCCTATACGATGATTGACACCATCCTATGCATGGACGGCACCCGTGTTATTGGTACATGCCTAGCCCGGCAGCTGACACAGGGGGGCTATCGTTCCATTAACGCGGGTAAGGAAATCTACCTCCTCCGGGAAAATGTGAGTCTGGATGGGAAATTGATCTTCCGGGACAACGCCCGTTTCATGCTGGAGGGCAAAAATGTCCTCATCCTGCTGGCTTCCATCACGACCGGCAGCACGGTTCAGAAGGGGATGCGTTGCGTCCGCTACTACGGCGGGAATGTTGCCGGTGTAGCTTCTATCTACAGCCACTTGAAGGAGGTCGACGGTACACCGGTGATCTCTTTGTTCAACACGGGAGACCTGCCCGGCTATGCCAGCTACTCGCCCGAGGAGTGCCCGCTGTGCAAGCAAGGGATGGAAGTGGATGCTGTAGTTGACAATTTCGGTTATTCCAAGCTGTAATACATAATAAACTCAGTTGGCCGTCCGGAGGATACCGGACGGCCAACCTATTTTTTATCAATTTATCGCCTTACATCGTGTCGTTTTTAGGGCTGGTTTTCCCAATTTCTCTGCTTATTTCCCGCACTGACGTCCAACAATGGCACACAGCTCATCCCAGTGCGCCTCCATGTCCGTCACCAGCTTGCATTGGGTCCGGCAGCGGTCCAGGTTCTGCCGCTCCCGGCTGATGTGGAAGTACTCGTCACCCACTAAGTAGTCGGTCAGGAAACGGATGCCGCATTCCAGCGTCATCAGCTTGGCCCCCCAGGGCAGCAGCTCGATCTCCTTCTCGGTCAGCGTCCCGCCGGCCCCCTCCAGGAAAGCCTCTGTATAGGCGGCAAACAGCTCCAAATCCAAATTGACCTTGCTCAAATCCGTCTCGTCCTCCGCGCTGTGGTTTGCGCCAAAGCGGATCGAATCGCCAAAGTCATTGATGGACAGGCCCGGCATGACCGTATCCAGGTCGATAATACAGATGCCCTCTCCGGTCTTCGCGTCCATAAGCACATTGTTGAGCTTGGTGTCGTTGTGGGTCACACGCAGCGGCAGCGTCCCATCCCGGAGCGCCTGCAGCGCCACGGAGCAGTCCGACTCCCGGGCCAGCATGAAATCGATTTCCGGCTGGCACTCCTTGACACGGCCCATGCTGTCTGCGGCCACCGCCTCTTTCAGCTTGCGCAGGCGGTCCTCGGTATCATGGAAATGGGGGATGGTCTCGTGGAGCGTCTGGGCCGGATAGCCCTGTAACAGCCGCTGGAACCGGCCAAAGGCCCGTCCGGAGGCCGCGAACAGCTCCGGCGTCTCTGCCGTCTGGTAGCAGATGGTGCCCTCTACAAAGGGGTACAGCCGCCATGCGCCGCCGCCTTCGTCCGTATAGTAGGGCTCTCCGTTCTTGGGGCGGATGACCTCCAGGGCCTCCCGCTCCCGGTCGCCGCCGTTGCGCCTGATCTCCCGGCCCAGGTACTCCGTTACGCCGATGATATTCTCCATCAGCTGGTCCGGCCGCTTAAACGCAGCCGGGCTCATGCGCTGAAGGATGAAACGGCGGCAGCACACATCCTCCGGCTGGGTGTGGACGACAAAGGTGTCGTTGATGTGCCCCTGCCCGAAGCGGATGGCCCCCACTACAGGCGCACCGAAATCAAAAGCCCCCAGGACCTCGCCCAGATACGTTTCCGCTTTCCCCATCACTGTACCTCCCACAGCCGCGCCGGGTACAGCCCGGACGCGGTTTTCTCTGCAATGGCCGCCACTACCTCCGGCTTGTCCTCCCGGTAGGTGACGCCGTACCACTTATCCTCGCTGCGCAGGACCTTCACCCGCGCACGCCCTTCCTCCAGGAGCTGGCTGACTACGCTGGGGAGGAAGTATTCCGCCTTCAGCGGGTTCTCCGCCAGAGCCTTGTCCAGGAAGGCGGGGAACCGGGCCTCCGCCTCGTCCAGGAAACTGCGGTTGAAGCCCCACATGTTCAGGGACACCACCGTGTCCCCGGACAGGCTGGTCCAACTCTTGCCGCCGTCCTCGGTGAAGCGGGGATGTTCCCCGTTCTTCTCAATACAGGTCCGCTCGGTGATCCGGGTCAGGAAGTGGTCCCCGGTCTCCTCACACACGCCCCTGGCGACACTGCCATTTTCACTGACCGTGTTCTTGAGCAGGTAGCCCACCATAACATACTCATGCACATCCCCATCCGGATGGTTGGAGAGGTAGTTAAAAATCAGCTGGTAGGCCTCGGGGCCGTAGTAGTCGTCGGCGTTGATGATGGCAAAGGGGCCGTCCACCACATGCCGGGCGGCCAGGGCCGCCTGGGCGGTACCCCAGGGCTTCGCCCGCTCCGCCGGGACGCTGTAGCCCGCCGGGAGATCCTCTTTGAGCTGGTGGACATATTTCACGTCCATGCATGTTGCTACCCGGTCCCCGACCAGGGCCTTGAAATCCGCCTCGATCTCCGGCTTGATGACGAACACCACTGTCTCAAACCCGGCCCGGCGGGCGTCGTAGATGGAGTAATCAATAATCATCTGCCCGTTCTCCCCTACCGGGTCGAGCTGCTTGAGGCCGCCGTAGCGGCTGCCCATGCCGGCGGCCATGATGACTAACACTGGCTTTTTCATTGCGCGCCCCCCTTATACCCGTTGGGATTCATGGACTGCCACTTCCAGGATGAGGCGCACATGTCCTCAATGCCGTACTGTGCCTCCCAGCCCAGCTCGTCCCGGGCCTTGGCGGGGTCGGCATAGCACACTGCGATGTCGCCGGGGCGGCGGGGATCGATGGAATAGGGCAGCGTCTTGCCGCAGGCCTTCTCATAGGCGTGGAGCACGTCCAGCACACTGTAGCCCTTGCCGGTGCCCAGGTTGCAGACGAAGAGGCCGCACCTGGTATCCAGCTTCTTCAGCGCCGCTACATGGCCCTTGGCCAGATCCACCACATGGATATAGTCCCGCACACCGGTGCCGTCCTGGGTGGGATAGTCGTTGCCGTAGACGTGGACCTTCTCCAGCTCGCCCACCGCCACCTTGGCGATATAGGGCACCAGGTTGTTGGGAATGCCGTTGGGGTCCTCACCGATGAGGCCGCTCTCATGGGCGCCGATGGGGTTGAAGTAGCGCAGCAGCGCCACATTCAAGGACGGGTCGGCGGCGCAGATGTCGGAGAGGATGCGCTCCTGGAACAGCTTGCTGGTGCCGTAGGGGTTGGTGGTGCCGCCGATGGGGAAGTCCTCCCGGATGGGCACGGTAGCCGGGTCGCCGTAGACCGTGGCGGAGGATGAGAAGACGAAGTTCTTCACCCCGTGGCGGCGCATGGCGTCCAGGAGGTAGAGGGTGCTGATGAGGTTATTGGCATAATACTCCAGGGGCTTCGACACGCTCTCGCCCACCGCTTTGAGCCCGGCGAAATGGATCACCGCGTCAATGTCGGGGTACTGGGTGAACAGCTTCTCCACCGTCTCCTCGTCGCACAGCTCCGCTTTCACAAAGGGGACCTTTTTGCCGGTGATCTTCTCCACCCGCCGCACGGCCTCCTCGCTGGAGTTGCAGAGGTTGTCCGCCACAATGATGTCATAGCCCGCCGCCATCAGCTCCACACAGGTGTGGCTGCCGATATAGCCCGCGCCGCCGCTGACCAGAATAGACATAAAAACCGCTCCTTTTCCATCATGTTTTTGTTTGTACCGCTGTCCCCATTGTAGCCGCCCCGGGCTGGCATGGGAATAGACGATCAAATCTCTTATCTGCACTTT
Source organism: Oscillospiraceae bacterium (assembly GCA_022797115.1). Taxonomy (GTDB): domain Bacteria; phylum Bacillota; class Clostridia; order Oscillospirales; family Oscillospiraceae; genus Pelethomonas. The sequence goes on along the minus strand of JAAWKB010000061.1, from coordinate 9,856 downwards.
TTTTCCATTGCGCCCGTGTTGTCCGTTGATTCCTATTGTAGCCCTGCCCGGCAGAAATAGGAATAGACGATCTTATCCATTATTTGCAGTTTCGTCCGGATTTACTCCCGACAGCTCCGAGAGCATCTTCACGCTGCGGGCATACTCGCTGGGGGACATGCCGGTGGCCTGCCGGAAACGGCGGGAGAAGTAGTGGGGGGACTGGAACCCCAGCCGGGCGGCAATCTGGGTAAAGTTCAGCCGCCCCTCCCGGATCATCCGCCGGGCGGCCTGGATCTTCAGCGCGCCGAAGTACTCCATCACCCCGCCGCCGGTGTGGGTGTGGAACAGCTTTTGCAGCTGGCTGCGGCCCACCAGGTTGTCCTGGCACACCTGCCGGAGGGTGAGGGGCTGGTCCAGCCGCTGGGCCAGATAGCCCGTCACCTGCTCCAGCACGCCGCCATCCTCCCGGGGGCGGCGGCCGCCCGCCGCCGGGACGCTCCCCTGGCGGATGAGCCGGATTAAGAGCTCCTCCAGTGCGGCCGCCAGCAGCTGCTCGCCGCCGAAGGGCCCCGCCTCCCTCCGCTGGAGGGCGCGGGTTTCCGGATTGTTCAGCGGAGTGGAGAAAGCGGCCGCCCCCTCCGCCACAATCCGGGCCAGCAGGGAGCGTTCCCCCTCCCCGGCCGTTGTCACCAGGGAGCGGAAAAAGGCCATCTCCGGCGCGTCACACCGGAAGCTGACCACCACCAGATCCGGGGCCACCCCCGTGGCGGAGAGGGCGTGGAACTCCCCCGGCGCGTGGAAGATCAGCTGGCCCTGTTCCAGGGTGCGCCGCCGCTCCCCTGCCGTGACCTCGACAGCCCCCTTGTCCACATACAGCAGCTCCCAGAAGTCATGCCGCTCCCCTGCGAAGGCGTAGCTGCCGGTGTACTCAAAGTAGTGGACCGTGTAGATCTCCCGGACCTCCAGGACCCTGCGGGGGGCCAGCGGATGGTAGTTCATCCGGGAATCCCCCCCTTCTGGCCGCGCTGCTGCCGGCGCCGCTTGCGGTACTCCATGGGGCTGACCCCCTCCAGCCGCCGGAAACTCTGGGAGAAATAGCTGAGGGAGGAAAAGCCCAGGATCTGGGCGATCTGGGAGAGGGTGTGGTCCGTCTCCACCAGCAGGAAACGGCTCTCCTGGATGCGCCGGGTGATCAGGTAGCTGATGGGCGAATCTCCAAATTCCCGGCGGAAGGCGTGGGAGAGGTAGTATTTGTTGATGTGGACCATGCCCGCAAGCTGGTCCAGGGTCAGGTTTTCCTTGAAGTGGTTGTCAATATACCGGCGGACCTGGTCGCACTCCCGGCTGGATTTGGGCCCCGCCGCAGACTCGGACAGGACAAAATCCTCCCGCCGCCGCAGGCGCGTCAGGATCACCTCCAAAAGATTCTGGCAGATCCGGCCGCAGCCCTCCTGCCCCTCCCGCAGCTCCTGGACGATCATCCGCAGGCAGCTGTTGACCGCCTCCTGCTCCCCCAGCAGATGCAGCAGGGCACAGCCGCTGGCATCGGTGAGGGCCTCCCGGCCCTCCACCCCCAGTACGACATACTCCATGGGGCTGCCGTTCTGGCTCAGCTCCGTGTGGGGCACCATGGCGTTGACCACTACCAGGTCATTGATGGCCACGGGGAACCGGTCCTGCCGGACCTGGAAGACGCCATGGCCGCCGGTGATGAAAAAGAGCTCCGCACAGGCGTGGGTGTGGAGCGTGGAGTTCCACTCCTCGCTGTAGTGGGCGTATGTCACATACAGCAGCCTGGCCCGCCCGTCCGGCGGGGCCGCCTCCTCCTGGGGCAGGACATATTGCAGGGTGCTCATCTGGGCCATTCCCCCTCTCTCCGCGCAAGATTGCGAAAATAGAAAAACCCGTGCTTTCCCCTCTATTATAAATCCTGTTCCGCCATTGTGCAACTTCTAAAATTTTTTTTGACAGCAGGGGAATATTTTGTCGTACCCTGTCCGGCTGGCCCGGATCTTTGGGAAAAATTTATCCATTCTGTCCAAAAGAGTGGGATATTATCCCTGTTTTTTGCGCCAAATCGCGAAAAGAGCAATATCTATAAAAACCATAGCAACAATGAAATTGCCTAATCCCACCAGTCGTGTATACTCATATTAAACAGGCGCAGGGCTGTCCCCTCCGCCTGACCAATCAAATTTGGAGGAATTGGACATGAAAAAGCTTCTCAGTATGCTCCTGGCGTCCGTCATGGTTCTGTCCCTGCTGGCCGCCTGCGGCGGCGGGAACAACAACCCGGCCCCCAGCCAGGACAACAACCCGCCCCAGCAGAGCGATAACCAGACCCCCAGCGAGCCCGCCCCCGCCCCCGCCGGGGACGTGACCATCCAGGTGGCCGCCCTGGCCTCTGGCTATGAAGAGGCGTACCCCGGCATGTGGCAGGAGGTCTGCGACGCCTTCACCGCCGCTACCGGCATCAAGGTCGAGCTGATCGTTGACAAGAATCTGGAAGACGTCATCGGGCCCTCCATGCAGGGCGGCGAGTTCCCCGACGTCATCCACCTGGCCACCGGCCGCGAGAAGGGCCTCACCGAGCAGTTCATCAAGGACCGCAACATCGCTGACATCACCGACGTGCTGTCCATGACCGTGCCCGGCGAGAGCGTGAAGGTCTCCGACAAGATCGTCGGCGGCTTCACCGACACCTCCGTCACCAACCCCTATGGCGATGGCAAGACCTATCTGGCGCCCATGTTCTACTCCCCCTGCGGCCTGTTCTACAACGCGGGCCTCTTCGCGGAGAAGGGCTGGACCGTCCCCACCACCTGGGATGAGATGTGGACCCTGGCTGAGACAGCCAAGGCCGAGGACATTTCCCTCTTTACTTATCCCACCACCGGCTACTTTGACGCGTTCCTGTACGCCCTGATGTACTCCGTGGGCGGCGCGGACTTCTTCAACAAGGCCACCACCTACGCGGAGGGCATCTGGGACACCCCCGAGGCCCAGCAGTGCTTCGACATCATCACCAAGCTGGCCTCCTACACCAACCCCGTCACCCCCGCCCAGGCCAATGACCAGGACTTCACCCAGAACCAGCAGCTGGTGCTGGATAACAAGGCCCTGTTCATGCCCAATGGCACCTGGATCGTGGGCGAGATGGCTGAGGCCCCCCGCGCTGACAACTTCCAGTGGGGCATGACCGCCCTGCCCGCCGCCAAGGCCGGCGGCAACGGCGCAAGCTACTGCTGGCTGGAGCAGGCATGGATTCCCGCCTCTGCTCCTAACATGGACGCTGCCAAGCAGTTTGTGGCGTTCCTGTACAGTGACGCTGCCTGCGCCATCTTCGCCAAGGGCGGCGCCGTGCAGCCCGTCCCCGGTCTGACCGACAATCTGGATGGCGACAACAAGATGTTCTACTCCATCTATGACAACGGCGCTGACGCGGCCATGGGCAACTTCGCCGCTTACAACGCTGTGGCTGGCCTGGGCACTGTCCGCGAGGTCTTCCTTGATCCCGTCAACAGCCTGGTCAACGGCAGCCTCACCCAGGAGCAGTGGGTCAGCGACATCAAGGCCGCCAGCGACCAGATGCGCGCCAACATCATGGGTTAATCTGCAAAATCGAAATCGCATAGTCCGTAAGGCAGGCGGCGGTGGGCATCTTCTGCTCACCGTTGCCCGCTTTTTTATCAAAGGACGCGCCATCCCCCCACCGCTGTATCTAAGAGCCTGTTCCGCATCTCCCCGCGCCTGTCTTGGCGGCGTATTTCCCGTCCTGACTGCGTGAAAAATCCTCTCGCCAATCCAAGCACGTTGAGATGCGAAACAGGCTCTCAATAGGAAGGAGAGATCCCATGCAGAAAAGCAAAGCCCGCAGCAGGTTCATCGTCCTGTGTGTCGCCCCGGCGGTTGTCCTGTTTTTCATCTTCATGGTCCTGCCCACGCTCAACGTCTTCCGCATGTCCCTTTTTGAGCGGGGGGCCTATTCCCCTACAGAAACCTTCGTCGGCCTGAATAACTTCAAGATCCTCTTCCAGGACGCCAAGTTTATCTCCGCCATGCAGAACACCATTCTGCTCATCGTGACGGTAACGCTGATTACCTTCTTCTTCGCCATCCTCTTTGCCGCGATCCTCACCCGGGAGAAGATCAAGGGGCAGAATTTCTTCCGCGTGATCTTCTACATCCCCAATATCCTCTCGGTGGTCGTCATCGCCGGTATTTTCTCCGCCATCTACAAGCCGGAGAACGGGATGCTCAACTCAATTTTGTCCTTCGCGGCGGGACGGGACGTCATGGTGCTGTGGAAGGACCAGCCCATGGTCATCGTCTCCGTCATCATCGCCATGGTCTGGCAGGCCATCGGCTACTACATGGTCATGTATATGGCCTCCATGGCCGCTGTACCGGGGGATCTCTATGAGTCCGCCAGCTTGGACGGCGCAGGGCGCGTCGCCCAGTTCTTCCAGATCACCCTGCCCCTCATCTGGACCAACATCCGCACTACTTTGACCTTCTTCATCATCTCCACCATCAATATGGCGTTCCTGTTCGTCAAGGCCATGGTGGCCAAGGGTATGGCCGATGTGGGATTGAGCTTTATGTACACCCAGAAGGACGCGGGCCTGTATGGCTACGCCATGGCGGCGGGCGTGGTGATCTTCCTCTTCTCCTTCCTGCTCTCGGCCATGGTCAACAAGGTCACAAAGCGGGATATCCTGGAAATGTAAGGAGGGCCGAAACATGAAACAAAAAAACAAGTCCATTACCGCCGAGCCGGTATATAAGGCGTTTATCTACGTGGTCCTCATCACCCTGGCAATCCTCATTATCGTCCCCGTGGGCTGGGTGTTCCTGGCCTCTATCAAGCAGAACAGCGAATTTTACGGCAATCCCTGGGCCCTGCCTGCCGGGTTCTACTGGCAGAATTTCGTGGACGCCTGGAACGCGGCCAGCATGGGCAGCTACATGCTCAACTCCGTCATCGTCACAGCCCTGAGCCTGGTGTTGCTGCTGGTGATCGCCCTGCCGGCGGCCTACTGCCTGTCCCGGTTCAACTTCGTGGGCAGCAAGCTTCTGAACACCTGCTTCATGGCCGGGCTGTTTATCAACGTCAACTATATCGTAGTCCCTATTTTCCTGATGCTCAAGGACGGGGACCTGTGGCTGAAAAACCTCATAGGGAATGGTTTCCTGCTCAACAATATCTTTGTCCTGGCGCTGGTCTACGCCTCCACCGCCCTGCCCTTCACCATCTATCTCCTCTCCGGCTACTTTGCCACCCTGCCCCACGACTTTGAGGAGGCCGCCTACATCGACGGCGCGGGCTACGGCGCAACCATGATCCGCATCATCTTCCCCATGGCCCAGCCCTCCATCATCACCATCATTCTCTTTAACTTCCTGTCCTTCTGGAACGAATACATCATCTCCATGACCCTCATGAGCAGCGCCACGGGCCAGAAGACCCTGCCGGTGGGACTGCTCAACCTGATGCAGGCCCAGCAGTCCGCCGCTGAGTACGGTATCCTGTACGCGGGCCTGGTGCTGGTCATGCTGCCCACTCTGATCCTCTACGTCTGCGTGCAGAAAAAACTCACCCAGGGTATGACTGTCGGCGGGCTGAAGGGATAAGGACGGTATCCATCCTGTTTTTTGAAAGAAAACAGGATCAAAAAAGAACGTTGCACATACGAAATGAGCGCAATCTGTCTCTTTGATACACAGCAGCCAAACGGAGTTTGGCGGAAGGTTTTTCTTTTGATTCTTTTCTTTTTCCCAAAAGAAAAGAATGGACACCAAATTATGCAGAGGAGTGACAGTATGCAATTTTGGAAAGAGCACACCACCCTGCGGGCGGTGTTAATGCTGGTGTCGTTTATTGCCGGCATATTCCTGCTGATCTACGGCTGGCGGCAGACCGGCCAGCTGGGCGGCCTGGGGCTGATGCTGGTAGGCGTGGCCCTGCTGCTGGTGACGCTGGCGCTGTACAACAAGCCCTTCGAGGACCCTAAAAAGCGTTGAAAAGGATGAAATTATGGATAAACAACATTTTGGCCGGGTAACAATCCCCACAGATGTGGACGTGGTGCCCGAAACCCTGGAGCTGGTCAAGCGCTGGGGCGCGGATGCCATCCGCGACTGCGACGGCACCGATTACCCGGAGGAGCTCAAAGGGGTGGACGCCAAGGTCTACTCCACCTACTACACCACCCGCAAGGACAACGCCTGGGCCAAGGCCAATCCAGACGAGGTGCAGCAGTGCTACATCATGACCGGATTCCACACCGCCACCGGCGGCCCCCTCTCCATCCCCCTGATGCAGGGGATCAGCGACGAGCTGCTCCAGGTCAACACCCGGGACGACATCCGCCGCTGGTGGGAGGTCATGGACCGCACTGCCGGCATCCCCCTGTCCCCTGACGATTGGCGGTACGATGGGGAGAGCGGCTGCGTGGTAATCAGTGCGCCGGAGGCGTTCCACGACTACACCGTCAGTTTCCTGGCCTACCTCATCTGGGACCCGGTCCATATGTACAATGCCGTCACCAACGGCTGGAAGGACTTCGAGCACCAGATCACCTTCGATGTCCGACAGCCCAAGACGAAGGCTTTTACTATGGAGCGGCTGCGGAAATTTATTGCTGAGCACCCCTATGTGGATGTGATCCGCTACACGACCTTCTTCCACCAGTTTACCCTCATCTTCGACGAGCTGAAGCGGGAAAAGTACGTGGATTGGTATGGGTACTCCGCATCCGTCTCCCCCTATATCCTGGAGCAGTTTGAGAGGGAGGTTGGCTACCGTTTCCGCCCCGAATTTATCATCGACCAGGGGTACTACAACAACCAGTACCGCGTCCCCTCCAAGGAGTTCAAGGACTTTATGGCCTTCCAGCGGCGTGAGGTGGCGAAGCTGGCCAAGGAGATGGTTGACATCACCCACGAGCTGGGCAAGGAGGCCATGATGTTCCTGGGCGACCACTGGATTGGCACTGAGCCCTTTATGGACGAGTTCCCCTCCATTGGCCTGGATGCGGTGGTGGGCAGCGTGGGCAACGGTTCCACCTTGCGGCTGATCTCCGATATCCCGGGTGTGAAGTACACCGAGGGGCGGTTTTTACCCTACTTCTTCCCCGACACCTTCCATGAGGGCGGCGACCCTGTCCGGGAGGCCAAAGAGAACTGGGTCACTGCCCGCCGGGCCATCCTGCGCAAGCCCATCGACCGCATCGGCTACGGCGGTTACCTCAAGCTGGCCTGCCAGTTCCCGGAGTTCATTGACTACATTGAGAGCGTCTGCAAGGAGTTCCGGGAGCTGTACGCCAACATCGGCGGCGGCGCGCCCTACTGCGTAAAAACCGTGGCTGTACTCAACAGCTGGGGCCGCGCCCGGTCCTGGGGCTGCCACATGGTCCACCACGCCCTCTACCAAAAGCAGAACTACTCCTATGCCGGGGTCATTGAGGCCCTGTCCGGTGCGCCCTATGACGTAAAATTCATCAGCTTTGACGATTTGAAGGCCGACCCCCATGTGCTGGATGGTGTGGACGTGCTCGTCAACGTGGGTGACGGCGACACCGCCCACACCGGCGGCGCAGTCTGGGAGGACCCGGAGATCGTCGCCGCAGTGAAGGGCTTTGTCTGGAACGGCGGCGGCCTGATCGGCGTGGGCGAGCCTACCGGCCACCAGCACCAGGGCCGGTATCTCCAGCTCTCCGGCGTGCTGGGGGTGGAGAAGGAGACTGGGTTTACCCTGGGGTACGACAAGTACAACTGGGAGGAACATCCGGATCACTTCCTCCTGGCGGACTGCCAAGGCCCTGTGGACTTCGGCGAGGGGAAAAAGGGTATGTATGCCCTGCCCGGCGCGGAGATCCTGGTCCAGCGGGACAAGGAGGTCCAGCTGGCAGTGAATTCGTTTGGCTCCGGCCGGGCGGTATACCTCTCCGGCCTGCCCTACTCCTTTGAGAACAGCCGCCTGCTCCACCGGGCCGTCCTCTGGAGCGCCCATGGGGAGGCGGAGCTGGAAAAATGGTTCTCATCCAACTGCAATGTAGAGGTTCACGCCTTCCTCCAGAGCGGCAAGTACTGTGTTGTAAACAACACCTATGTCCCCCAGTCCACCACGGTCTACACCGGCAGCGGAAGTTTCCCGCTGGAGCTGGGCGCTAACGACATCCGCTGGTTTGCGGTATAAGCTGCACCTGCTGAGGCGAATCAGAAACCGCCTGCCCTGGATAAAACGGGCAGGCGGTTTTCTCTATTCCTCCACTGGGCGGATGTCTACAAAGGGGATCTTTTGCCGGATTGCATACTCCAGCGTCCGCCGGGTCCCCCCATTGGTACCGTCATAGACTGCAATGACCAATGTGCTGTGATCTACCATATACCGGTTCCGCCGGAGCATACAGCCGGGGGTGTAGTGGTCCTGCACCATGGTCTCCAGGTCACAGACAGCCAAAATCTGCCGCCATCGGACCCGGTCCGCCTCCGGCCAATTGTTTGTCTGGTTTGGGCAGGGGATTGCCGCCTCCAGGGATACGTCCCCCCGCTCCGCCCGCAGCGCAAGCACAGCCTCCGCAAAGTAGAGATCGCAGCCCCGGGCCATTCCACAGATGAAATGGCGCAGCCCCTCGTCATAGGCCGACTCTACTGCGTCATGCAGCCGCTGCTTGAGTGCCGCACACCGGGGGTCCTCCTCGTCGCTCCCCCAGGGAAGCTTTTCCGGCCGGTGGCCTGTGAAACAACAGGTACATGCTCTACTCCGCATCCTTCCGCATCTCCCTTCCTGATTCTCTAGCTTATTATAGAACAAAAATTCTTGTTTGTAAAGAAAAATAATTCCATTTTGCGAAACGTGCTGCTGACCGTAAACTCCAGTATTTGATGCAAACAGGCTGACTTAAACCGGAGCCCTTGCGATAATTGGGGGAAACGCTGCGATAGGAGGATAGGGGGCGGGACAAATGAGGATGCCCATTTTCAAAACAATCGTTCAAAAGATTTGTACCAGGAGGGCAGTCCTCCTGGTACAAACAGTTTAAAGGCTTTCGTAGGAAACCAACTCGCTCACTGGGATTCGCGTCTGACTGTGCCGCTCCGGGTCTGCGACGTTCTCCCCGGCATAGCCAATTGCCAGGATATTGACCGGCTCCAGACCGGCGGGGAGGTCAAACTCCTGGCGCAGAACATCCGGCTTGAAGTAGCATACCCAAACGTTGCCTAGGCCCAGCTCCGTCGCCTGGAGCATCATATGGTCGGTCAGGATAGCGGCGTCAATGTCCCCGGTCTGCTTCTGGTCAAAGGGCCTCACCCACGCTTTGCTGTGGTCAGCGCAGACGATGATGGCCAGAGGTGCGCCGTAGATATTGGCCGCTTTGCCGAACCTCGCCAACCCGTCCTCGCTCTGTACGGCGATCAGATGAACCGGTTGGCGGTTCGCGGCGGTGGGGGCAACATGAGCCGCCTCCTGTCAAGTAGACAGATGAAAAAAATTAGGCCACGAGGGTTTGGTTCCCGAAAGCAAGGGGAGCCAGAGACATATCCTCGGCCCCGGCCCGCCCACAGCCGAGAGCAGGGTATCTTCTGGTACGCTTTGTCAAGGGTGTTTAAGAAATTTTCTCGCAGTCATTCAAAATAAGCCGCTTGATTTTGTCGCTCATGGTTTCTTTGCTCGTTTCGCTGAAATGGATTTTGACGCGGTAGGTGGTTTTCCCTATTTTCTTTATCATAACAGGTTGCGGGACTTCCTTTACGGTCAGAGGGGAAGCGGCTGTCATCGCCAGTGATAAAATGTAAAAAAACGCCGAGGAAAAAATGTAGAATTGTGGCGGAGGTGAAGGGAAAAAGATAGACTCCCAATCAGGGCGAG
>JAAWKB010000060.1 GCA_022797115.1 Oscillospiraceae bacterium | reverse complement strand
GCTCGCTCCCCACAACCGGGCTGAGGTCGGCATAATAGATGTCGCCGCGTTTTACGCTTGTATCCACAAAGTTCACACTCCGCCGGAAGAAGTGCCCGGTTTGACCGGACCACTATCATTCTCCCACGCAACCGCGGAATTTATACTGCTCTCCCTTCAAAACAGCGTCCTGCCGCCTCTGCGGCGGAGCGCAGCCCAGGAGCCGTATGCCACCGGGGTTTCCTGCCCCGCATTATCCTATGCGCCCCGGCCAGCGCCGGTGCCTGCTTTTTTTCAGACAGGACCAGTATAGCACGCCGGCGCCGCAGAAGCTACTGGCAAATGCCGGCAGCAGCCGTTTCCCCCGCAGGGCCGGCCCCATGAGCGGCAAAGGCGCGGCCTCCGCCGCTCCTTTGCCGCCCTATTCCCCGCCCTGGTAAAACTGGTTGGCGTTCAGGAGCTTATCCTTCTGGATCTGGGTGATGCTGTCCGTGATATCATGGATGAAGACGTAAAACAGCCGGTATTTCTCCCCCCATTCGGTGCTCTCCAGATGGCCGCAGTCATCAATCCAACGGATCTGGCCGTCCTTCCGGATGATCCGGTACTGGACGTAGTCCATATTTTCATCCGAGCGTTTGATCTGATGGTTGATCTCCCACTCCACCCGGTTCAGGTCCTCCGGGTGGACCATCCCCCGGAAGGAGCCGCCCACCGCCTCCATAAATTCGTCCGCTGTGCTGTAGCCAAAGATTTCCATCACCGCCGGGCTGGCATAGAGGAGCCGCTCGCCGTCCACAGCCCGGTAGATGAAAAAGCCGTCCGTCATGCTGGCCAAGGTCTTGGCCATCTGCTGCTGCCGCTTTTTCTCATCCTTCTTGATGATGTTGTCGATGCTGCGTATGGTGATCACGGCGGTCTTGGGGACACCGTCCTCCCGCTCACTGACGGTGATGCTCGTCATGCACCACTCCTCCGTGTTGTCGGGCGAGTTCCTGCGGTACTGGCACTCCACGGAATCCTTCTCCAGCAGGGCCGTGCGCAGGTTCTCCAGGGACAGGAATTCCCGCACCCGCTCCTCGCCGTGAGGGAGGATTCTGCCCGTCCCGAAGTGCCGGTTTACCAGGGCCCCATAGTTGCCCCGTTCCATGATGCCGTTTGCATCCGGATAGATCATGCGCACATAGTTGTCCTTCAAATGCAGGAAATATACCTCGCGGTAGGCCAGCACCATGCTGTTGAGGGCCCCCTCATGGATGTGCATGTGGGTTACATCCCGCAGCAGGCAGGCCACATACCCGTATTTGTGCTGGTAGAGCATCAGCTGGAGGTAGCGCCCGGTCACGGAGCTGTAGGCGTAGTGGTTGAGCGTCTCCCCCCGGAAGGCCGCCTGATAGGCTTTGGACAGCAGCTCCGCCTGGTCGTCCCCGAAAGCCTTCAGGATCAGCTGCCGCAGCCGCCTGCTGTCGCCGCCGCAGGTCTTCTCCATCTCCCGGTTGGTGTAGATCACCTCGTAGTCGCAGGGCTTGCCGCCCTCGTCCAGCAGGATTTTTGCCAGGCCATAGCCGCAGGGGATGCCGCCATAGTATTCCTCCAGCTCATCCCGCTCCCGGCCGGTGATCTCCGCAATCTCCCGACTGGCCAGGCGCCGTTTCCGCGCCGCCCGCTCCTGGAACGCGGTCACATCCACCAGGGAGCCATAGTACAGCTTGTGCCCCTCCTTCTCATGCATGAAGAACATGCGCATATAGACCCAGAGCACCTCCCCGTCCATCCGCAGGAAATGGAGATACCCCTCCGCGCTGCCCGGGCGGTTTTCATAGGCCCGCTCAAAGAGGTCGAACAGGACCGGCCGGTCGTCGTCGCGCACATGGTTATGGAGCTTCCCGCCGTACCGCCCCCCCTTCTGCGCGCCGGCGCCGATCAGCTGGAAATACTGCTCATTGACCCGGGTGATCCGCACCTGGTTTTCGTACACGTCGTAGAAGGCCGACGGCCCCAGGATGTTGTTGACCATGGCGTCTGAAAACAGGTTCCCGTCCAGGAATTCCCGCATGTGGAGGGACTCCACCTGCTTGCACTGCAGCCCGCCGGAGTCAAGCCGCCGCTCGTCCGCCAAAAGATGCTCCAGCTGCTCCACTGGCATGGGCCGGTAATAGTAGTAGCCCTGGGCGTACTGGCAGCCCATATTCCGCAGCAGCTTCTCGTGGTAGTGGTTCTCCACACCCTCCACGATAATCGGGGCCCCCATCAGCCGCGCCATGTTGACGACGGATTCCAGGATGCTGATCCCCTTCTGCTCATTCTCTGCGCTCATCTCCAGGAAACACATGTCGACCTTCAGCACGTCCACCGCCAGGCTTTTGAGTGTGTTCAGGGACGAATAGCCGCTGCCGAAATCATCCATCATCACCGTAAAACCGGCCTCCCGCAGCCGCCGGACCGTGTTGTCAACCTGGATGCCCTCCTCCGCGTAGGCGCTCTCGGTGATCTCGCACTTGATGTATTTCACCGGGATGTCGTAGGCGGCGGCCAGCTCGGCCAGGTAGGTGGGCACGTCGATGGACAGGATGTCGATACGGGAGATGTTGATGGAGATGGGCACCGGGCGGTAGCCCCGGTCCATCCAGCTGCGCAGCCACTGGACCACCTTCATCCACACCACCTCGTCCAGCGCCGTCACAGTCCCGTTTTTCTCCAGCACCGGGATGAACCGTCCCGGCGGGATGACCTGCCCCTCATGAATCCAGCGCACCAGGGACTCCGCCCCCACGATCTTGCCCGTGGTGATGTTGCACTGGGGCTGAGCATAAAAGGTAAATTCGTCGTTGTCCAGGCCCATCCGGATCTCCGAGAGGAGCTGCCACTCCTCCGCCAGCGCATCCTCCATACTGGGCTCGTAGACGCAGATGCGGTTGGCGAGATTCCCGATGGCGTGGGAGAGGGCCATGGTCGCCCGGTCATACATCGTCTCCAGCGGCACGTCCAGGCCGTCGATCTGGTAGACGCCAAAGGCGGGGAGAAACTTGGCCAGCTTGTTCCACTGGGCCGCCCCCGCCGCGATCTGGGCCCACAGCGCATAGATCAGCTCCATCCGCAGGGGCATGACAATGCAAAAGTTATCCCCGCCGAAGTACCCGGCCACGCCGCCATTGGCCCTCTGGCACTGCCGGAGACAGCCGGCAATGTAGACCAGCAACTTGTCGCCGGACTCCCGGCCGTAAAGCTTGTTAATAATGCGGAAGTGCTCCATGTCCACCGCAACCATGCCGTAAGCGCCGGGCTGCGCATCCCGCAGGAATTCCCCCGCCGCAAGCATAAAGCTGCGTATGTAGTGCAAATCCGTCAAAGGGTCCTTTTCTGTGAACTTCTCGTATCCCATTCCAGCACCTCCAGAAGCAACGGGGGTTCTTGTGAAATATTATACTATTTTTTCCGATAAAAATCAAGTAAATCTGTGAAACATTACAATACGCCGCCCACTGTGGGCGGCGTATGTCCTGCGTATTGGCAGGCGCTAATCGTCCATATCCTCAAAGGCATCCAGGCCGCGCTTGGCCTCCGCCTTACAGTCGCCGTGGCGGACAAAGAGCATGGTGACGAAGCTCATGGCCGTGAAGAAGGCGGCGTAGGGAAAGAGCACCTGGTAGCTGATCCGCTTCATCAGGGACCCCGCCAGCACAGGGGTGATGACCTGGGCCAGCATGGAGGCGGTGTAGTAGTAGCCGGTGAACTTGCCCACATCGCTGCCCCGGCACATCTCCACCACCATGGGCAGGGAGTTGACATTGATGGCCGCCCAGGCCAGCCCCACCAGGGCAAAGGCCACATACATGGCGGGGGTGATTTCCTGCGCATGGGTGGTGAGGAAGAACCCGCCCAGGAAACAGGCGGCCAGCAGCAGCACCCCGGCCAGGATGGTCTTCTTCCGGCCAATCCTGGAGGCGGCCACGCCGATGGGGATATAGGAGACAATGGCCCCGGCGGTGGCCACCATCAGGCAGGTGGCCGCGCCGCCCAGCCCCTCCCCCATTACCTGGGAAATATAGGTGGTAAACCAGGTGGTCACGCCGTTATAGCCGATATACCACAGGGCAATGGAGGCCAGCAGGAACCCCAGGCTGCGTTTGACCGGCCGGGGCAGCTTCTCCTGGCCGCTGCCGTCGTCCTTGGCAAGGTTCCACTCCGGATGCCGCTTCTCCAGCGCCTGGTTCTGCGCGGCCAGCTCAGGCTCCCGGATGGTCAGCAGCAGTACCGCCACCGAAACCACCATGACGCCGGACACGATGAGGAACAGCGGCTGGTAGTTGACATGGGCCAGCCCCGCCACCTTCCCGGTGGGGTACAGCACCGCCGCCACCCCCAGATACAGGATGCCGCCCACCGCGCCCATCAGGTTGATGATGGCGTTGCCCTTGCTGCGCAGGGGCTTGGGCGTCACGTCCGGCATCAGGGCCACAGCCGGGGAGCGGTAGGAGCCCATCGCCACCAGCAGCAGGCCCAGCACGATGACAAAGGCCGCCAGCTGGTAGGGCGCGGCCTGGCGGGAATAGCTGTTGTCCAGGATGGGCAGCAGGTTCATGAAAACCACCGCCGCCGCGGTGCCCGCCAGGATATAGGGCGTGCGCCGGCCCAGCCTGGTCTGGGTCCTGTCCGAGAGGCCCCCGAACAGGGGCAGCAGGAGCAGGGCCAGGATGTTGTCCGCAGCCATGATGACCCCGGCCAGGGACTCGTCCATGCCAAAGGTCTCCCGCAAGATCAGCGGCACTACGTTGTCGTACATCTGCCAGAATGCACAGATGGACAGGAACGCCAGCCCCACCAGTACAGTCCGCTTGTTGTCCAGCTTCAGTTCGTTCATATTCCCCTCTCCTTTTCCCACGCCCGGTGCAGGGCGGCGATATTGTCAAAAACCCAGGTGGGCTGTACGGCGCTGCCCGCCAGCTCCCCACGCGTCCCCTCACCGGAGAGGACGAAAACGGTGTCGATGCCCGCGTTGACGCCGGAGGCAATATCCGTGTACAGCCTGTCCCCCACCATGACGGCCTGCTCCGGCGGGAAACCGGAGTGCTCCAGGGCCAGCAGGGCCATGGCCGGCTGGGGCTTGCCGATGACCTGGGGCTGGCGGCCTGTGGCCCGGAGGAGCATCCCGCACACGCTGCCGCAGTCCGGCACAGAGCCATACCAGGTGGGGCAGACCCAGTCTGGATTGGTGGCGATGTAGTCCACCCCCCGGCCCAGCAGGATGCAGGCGTCCTCCAGCTTTTGGAATGTCAGCTCCGTGTCAAACCCCACCAGCAGGCAGTCGATCTCATCCTCCAGCCGGTCCGTGACCGGCACGCCCGCCTCCGCCAGCTGCCGACGAAAGGAGCGGGTGCCAAAGGCATAGCACTTCCGGTACGCCGGGCGGCTGCGCAGCTCCGCAATCAGCGCGTCTACGGAGGTGAGGAAATCCTCCCGGCCAGCGGGGATGCCCATCCGGGCCAGCTTCTCCCGGTAGGCGTCCACGGACTTGGACGAGTTGTTGGTCAGGAACAGATATCGCCCGCCGCCCGCCCGGACAGCGTCCAGGAATGGCCGCGTGCCAGGGAACAGCTCCTCGTCCAGATAGATGGTCCCGTCCATATCCAACAGGAACAGCCGCTTTTCTCCTAGTGTTGTCATCCAATTCTCCCCTTACCGCACACAAAATCAGGAAATTACTTCTTCCCGTTCGTCCGCCTCTATCCGCATGTTAAAAAGGGGGGCGGGCACTGAGGCCCGTCCCCAACATACGTCCAATTGTACCCGCTTTACGCCAGCAGCTCGTCCGCAATCCGCTCCATGGCGGCAAGATCTGCGTCCTTGACCGCGCCCTGGATCGTATGCACGGTCTCGCAGATGGCAATCTCCTTCATCGCCTCCAGATAGGCCCGCATGTGCTTGGCCGCCGAGGGGGCCCAGGAGCCATTTTCCACCAGCGCCACACGGCGGCTGCGGTATGTCTTGTCCCGCAGATGGGCCATAAAGTGGTCCATCGCCGGGAAGAGGCCGCCGTCATAGGTGGCGCTCATGGCCACCATCCGCCCGTAGCGGAACGCGGCCTCCACCGCCAGCGCCTGGTCAACCCGGCACAGGTCCATCACCTCCACCTTGGCGCAGCCCTTGGCCTCCAGGATCTCCGCCATCCGCTTTGCGGCCTGGGCGGTGTTGCCGTGGATGGAGGCATAGGCCACCAGCACCCCGTCCTCCTCGGCCTCGTAGCGGCTCCAGAGGTCATACTTGCCCAGGTAGAACCCCAGATCTCCCCGCAGGACCGGGCCGTGGAGGGGGCAGATGGTCTGGATATCCAGCCCGGCCGCCTTCTTCAGCAGGGCCTGGACCTGGACGCCGTACTTGCCCACAATATTGATATAGTAGCGGCGCGCCTCGCACAGCCAGTCCTCCCCCACGGAGAGGGCGCCGAAGGTGCCGAAGGCGTCGGCGGAGAAGAGGATCTTCTCGCTGGACTCGTAGCTGACCATAACCTCCGGCCAGTGGACCATGGGCGCTGTGACAAAGGTGAGGGTATGGCTGCCCAGGGAGAGGGTGTCCCCCTCCTTTACGGTGAGGGAGCGGGCGGCATAGTCGCCGGGGAAGAACTTGGGCAGCATGGTAAAGGTCTTGGCGTTGCCCACCAGGACCATCTCCGGGTATCGCTCCGCCAGCAGGCCGATGCTGCCGGCGTGGTCCGGCTCCAGATGCTGGATGACCAGATAGTCCGGCTTGCGGCCATCCAGCACCGTCTCCAGGTTCTCCAGCCACTGGGCAGTGGCCCTGCGGTCGACGGTGTCCATGACAGCAATCTTCTCGTCCAGAATCACATAGGAATTATAGGATACCCCGTTGGGAACTGGGTACTGGCTCTCAAACAGGTCAATGGTAGTGTCGTCCGCGCCGACGTAGCGGACGGCGTCAGAGATATGGATATCACTCATAGGGTCAGCTTCCTTTCTTCGATAGGCCGGCCATACCGGGAGGGCGCACGGCTTGGTAGATTCCTCTCCGTATTATAATGACAGAATGTGGGATTGTCAATGGATTCCCACGGGCATCGGGCGGAAAACGTCCGCCCCAAGGATGCGATCATGGGACCAGGCGGACAACCGGCACGCAGCAATTGCGGAATGAAACAGCAGCAGCCAGGGCAAGCGCGCCGCAGCAGCGGCCTCCTGCCCTGGCTTTTTATTGAGAGCCTGCGCCGGTCCGCAAGCAGCCGGCGCACGTCTTGACCTACTCCTTCAGATGGAACTTGGACACCAGCTCCTTGAGCATGGCGGCCTGGCCGGACAGCTCCTCGCTGGCGGCCGCACTGGCTTCTGCTGTCGCCACATTGTTCTGGACAACGGTGGAGATCTGCTCAATCCCGTGGGTGATTTCTGCGGCATTGACCGCCTGTTCCTTGGTGAACTCCGCAATCCCGTTGATCAGACCGGTCATCTCGTCCGCATGGGCCACCACTGCCAGCATGGATTTTGCCGTATCATTCACCGCGCAGACGCCCTCGTCCATGGAGTCTACCGTCTGGCTGAGCAGGACGGAGGTCTCCTGGGCAGCGGCGGAGGATTTGCTGGCCAGGGTGCGGACCTCGTCGGCCACCACGGCGAAGCCCTTTCCGGCATCACCAGCCCGGGCGGCCTCTACGGCGGCGTTCAGCGCCAGGATATTGGTCTGGAACGCAATGTCCTCAATGGTTTTGACGATCTTATGGATCTCAACGGACTTGTCGCTGATTTTCTGGATCACATTGGTCATGTTCCGCATCTTTTCATTGCTCTCCAGGAGTCCGGCCTTGACATCCTGGGAAATGGAGTTGGCCTTCTGGGCACCCTGGGCGATCTGCTGGACGCTCTTGGACACCGCGCCAATATGCCCGGCCAGGGTATCCACCTCAGCCGCCTGCTCCGTAGAGCCCTGGGAGAGGGTCATCGCGCCGGCGGAAACCTGCTCTGCGCCCACCGCAACATCCCTGGAGGCGGCCTGGAGCTGCCCCATGGCGTTGTTCAGGGAACGGGAGATCTCCTCCAGGGAGGACTTGATCTTCGCAAACTCACCGGCGTAGTCATTTTCCAGGGTGAACGCCAGATTCCCTGCCGCGATTTCCCGCAGCTTTTCCGAAATTTCATTGATGTAGCGCACATAATCCCGCAGACGCAGCGTGACCCGGTTGAAGCTGTCCGCCAAGGCCCCCAGCTCGTCATTGGAGTGGTACTGGATGGACTGGTCCAGCTCGCCGTCCGCAATCCGCAAAGCCGCCTGGTCCAGCTCCTGTACAGGCACGCCGATAATGCGCCGGACCTGGATAATCACCAGGAGGATCACAGCCGCCACCGCCACCAGCGCCAGCAGCGCGATGGTGGCAGTCAGCTCGAGCAGCTCCCCCAGGACCTCCGAGCGGGACACATAGGCCACCGCCGTCCAGTCGCAGCCCGGGACATCCTCCACCTGGATATATGTATTGTCATAGATAGACATGCCCCTTGCGCCGGACTTGATCTGCCCGGTGGCATAGGTGTACATGCTGCCGCTGGCGCTGCCCAGCTTTTGCCCGATCATGGTTTTGTCCGGGTGGCCGATAATGATATCCGTGCGGGTATCCACCAAAAAGATCCCGCCGGTTTCCTCAATCCGGACATCGCGTACAATATTGGAAATGGCGTCCAGATACAGGTCCGCCGCCGCGACGCCCCGCACTGCGCCTGTTTGGGTTTTCAGCAGCCCTGAGGCGCCCACCACATAGGATTGGCTGGCCTCGTCCATATACACGTCGCCCAGGATGAACCCATCTGATTCCAGGCCGTCCTGATACCAGCCCTTGAGCCGTGGGTCATAGTCCGGCCCCGGCACGAAGGATGAGTGGTACAGCGCGCCGGTGGTGAGCGCCACATACATCCCAGCAGGATAGGAGTCATTTTTCCCCGTTGTGTGCTTGATGTAGTCCATCATAGTGAAGACATCCATATCCGAAAACTCAATCGCGTCCCGCTGCGTCTCCAACATCGACAGCGTCTGATCCATCCAGGCGGTGGCCTCCTGCAGCGTCATATCCATTGTTGTGCGCAGCAGATCCTCACTCTTCTCCAGCAGCGCGCGGGACATCTTGATGTAGACCACTGCCAGCAGGATTGCCACAGCAATGATCACGCTTCCGACAACTGCCGCCGCCAGCTTCCCGGTAATCCCCCATCCCCGCCGAACAGCCCGGACGGGCTGGACGCTCTTTTCTTTTCTCACTTTCATACCAACTCTCCCTCATCCACATTTTTCTGCCGCTCCCTCTGCGACTGGGATGACGACGGGAGCAGCCATTGGAACTCCACACATTGACGCCTTTTATCTTAACAGCCACGGGACGGAAATACAAGATATTTCTGGGATTTTTACGGCATGATCTTCCATGCCCCCCCGGGGTATAACGCAGGGGGACGCCCTTCCAGCGTCCCCCCCACCTATGAATACGGATTCTTATTTGGGGACCGTCCCCTCTGCACAGCTGTTGTCCTCCAGGCGCTTGAGCAGCTCCTGAAGATGCCGCCAGTCCTCCGGGGAGATGCCGCCGGAGATTTTAGCGGCAAACGCCGCATAGGCCCGCTCCAGCACAGGGATCATCCCCTGCCCCGCTTCAGTCAAAAACAGCTGGTACTGGCGGCGGTTTCCAGGGTCCACCTCCCTGCGGAGATGGCCCATATCCTCCAGACGCCGGGCGTCCCGGGCCACGCTGGTCTTGTCCAGGGCGTAAAAACAGGCGATATCCTCCTGCCGCGCGCCGGGGCTGCGGCCGGTATAGAGGACGATCAGATGCATGACGCCCACATACTGATAAGGGGCCAGGCTGCGCCGGAGGGCCCGCATCCGCTGGCGGTTGATGCGCAGCAGGCTGGACAATACAGGGTCCATCACAGCCGCACCTCCGCCGCCTCGCCGCCAGCCGCCTGCTGCTCCTCGGCCTGCCGGATTTTGCACATGATGCCGCGGATCAGCGGCAGGGCCAGCAGCAGGGTCAGGGTATCCGCCACCGCCTGGACGGCGGCCACCCCGCTGGCGCCCCAGAAATAGGCCATGGGATAGACGATGGGCAGGAAACAGGTGCCCTGCCGGGAGGTGGACAGCAGCAGCGCGCCCTTGGCATGGCCCAGCCCGGCGCACAGCATGTTCACCACCGCCACCCAGCTGTGGATGGGCAGGGCCACGCACTGGAGCCGGATGCACAGGGCCCCCACCTCCTGCATGGCCGGGTCGCTCTGGGCGAACAGGGTGATCAGCGGCCTGGCGAAGATGCCCAGCAGCAGCCCCATGGCCGCCGCGCCCAGCAGGGCGGTCCGGGCGGCAAAGCGGTAGCCCTCCCTTACCCGGTCGTACCGCCTGGCCCCCCAGTTAAAGCCCACCACCGGCTGGAACCCGGTGCCGAAGCCCAGGATGACGCCAAAGGGGAACATCAGGATCTTGGTGGAGACGCCGATCCCGGCCAGGACGGAGTCCGAGATGCTGCCGGCGATATTGTTCAGCACAATGCCGGAGACCACCGCCAGCCCGGAGCGGAACATGGACGAGGACCCCACAGTGACGATCTGGTAGAGGATGCCGTCCCCGCAGCAGAAGGAGCGCAGGGAGATGCGCAGCATACTGCGGCGGGTCAGGTAGGGGAAGATCAGGATGGAGAAGCTCACCAGCTTGGAGATGGCGGTGGCCATGGACGCCCCGGCCACGCCCAAATCCAGGACAAAGATAAACAGGGGGTCCAAAAAACAGTTGAGGATGCCGCCAAAGCCCATGCCCACCATGGACAGCATGGCGCTGCCCTCCGCCCGCAGGCACTGGTTCATCACGAAGCTGGCCGCCATAAAGGGCGCCACCAGTACGACATAGGTGGCGTAATCAATGGCATACTGTTCGCAGGTGCCGGTCGCCCCCAGCAGCCGGACCATGGGCGTCATGAAGGAGATGCCCAGCAGCGTGACAGCCAGGCCGAAGCCCATTGCCAAAAAAAAGGCGGTGGAGAGGACGCTGTTGGCCTTCTCATCCTTCCGCGCACCAAGGAGGCGGGCGATATAGCTGTTTGCGCCGACGGCCAGCATGGACCCGGCCATCATGATGATCTGATCCAGGGAGGCGTTGACGCTGACCGCAGCGGTCGCGTTGGTGCCCAGGGAGCTGACGAAATAGGTGTCCGCCAGATTGTAGATGGACGTGATGAGGAAGGAAATGATGGATGGCACCGCCATCTTGGTGATCACCTTGGGCAGCGGTTCCACCAGCATCATGTCCTTCCGCCGCTGCTGCCTGGCCTGTCCGGCATCTGTCATGGATTAGTCCCTCCGTTTGTCAAATTGTAGCATATGAAACTGTTTCATCCGCTACATATTCTACACAAGCTGTCGGATTTTGTCAAGCTTGGCAAAACCAGTCCCTTTTCAAACAAGTGCAGCTGGGGTATAACTCCGGCGATTTCACCAAAACGCTCAATCTTCCCTTGCTGCAGAAGAAACAAAGCGGCAGCCGCAACCTC
This sequence comes from Oscillospiraceae bacterium, assembly GCA_022797115.1. Lineage (GTDB taxonomy): Bacteria > Bacillota > Clostridia > Oscillospirales > Oscillospiraceae > Pelethomonas. The sequence goes on along the minus strand of JAAWKB010000060.1, from coordinate 3,241 downwards.
TGCTCGAGATTGCGGCTGCCCTGTTCTCTAATTGTCAGTTTGCCGCCCCGCAGGCGGTGATCCCACGCTCTGTTACCAGGTAATCCATCGCCACGTCGTGAGCCTCTACAGGCAGGTCGTCCCGCTCCAGCTGGTGGCGGCACAGCAGCATGGAGGGGCACTTGGTCTGGGGGAGGTAGCGGTCATAGTAGCCGCCGCCGTAGCCCAGACGCTGCCCCTTGGCATTGCCCGTGCAGCAGGGGACGATCACCAGGTCCAGGGATGCCGGGTCCACCATCGGGCAGTTGAGCCGGGGGGCCAGGATGCCGAAGCGTCCGCTGACCAAGTCCCCCAGCCCCTCAATCCGCCGGGCCTCCATGATCCCCTTTTCCGGCAGGCACAGGGGCACGGCCAGGATCTTGCCGTCCCGCAGGACGGCGCGCAGCAGGGCCATGGTGTCGATCTCCCGCTCTGTGCCCACATAGCAGAAGACAGTCTTCGCCTCCCGGTACTGCGCCGACTGGGTGACCCAGCGGCAGATGGCTTCATCCGCCTCCCGGCAGTAGGTTGGGGAGAGGTTTTTTACCCGTGCGGCCATCTCGGCCCGGACGGTCTGCTTGGTCATAGCGCATCGCTCCTTATATATGGAATCAGGGTTTGCTCAGGATTTCTTTGCCGCCAGCCGCTGCTCCCGGTTCTTGCAGAAGGTCTCCAGCTGGGGCACCATGATGACGGCAATCACCAGGGCCGTAAAGCCGCCGTTGTAGAGGCTGAAGCCGCCATGGATCGCCGGGATGGAGGTGACAAGGGCGTAATGGCCCGCGCCGGCCACAATCCCCGCCCACCAGCCGTAGTTCCCGGCAATGGGGGCCAGCCCGCTGGCAAAGCACAGCCCCACCAGGATCGCCTGGGCGTTGACGGGGAACACGCCTCCAAAGAGCTGGGTAGCCGCCAGGGAGGCGAGGATATAGCCCACCATGATCGGCCACACGTTGCCCGGATGGGCCCCCGCCGCGCCAAAGCAAACCATGCAGAAGATGATCCCCAGGGTCACGCCGTTGAAGGACGCCCCTACCAGGATGTAATAGGCGCAAATGAACAGGCCATAGACCCCCACGTTCATGATTGCCAGGCCCGCACCGTACTTGGCCGTAAAATCCGCCTTGTGTCCGGTGTCGCGCAGCAGGTCCATGTACCCCTGGAAACTGTTGCCGTTGAGCCAGAAGCCTCCCAGGATGCACAGGGCGAAAAAGACGGCGCAGAAGGTCCACACAACCGCCGGGCTGCTCTCGCCCAGGGTGGCGGTAATCTCCGGCACGGTGTTGCCCAGGGTCTTGTACAGCACCGCCACAGCCATCAGACCCAGCAGTACGCCGGGCAGGGCGGCAGAGTAGAGGTCATATCCCTTGTGGACGTTGGGGGAATGGGCGGCCATGGCCGGGGTCAGGAACCCGATGAGAATCCCCACCACCAGCATCAGCGCCACGCCGGAGATGGTGACGCCGCGCACCTCGCTGCCGCCGGGGTAACGCAGCAGCAGCTCGCTGGCCAGGGGGCACAGGGCGGTCGAGAACATCGCCAGATTGTCATACTTGGCGAAGGACTCCTTCCGGGCCAGCGCATGGAGCATCACGCCCAGGAAGAAGGGCCAGATATTCAGGAAGTTGATGCCGAAGGTGGAAAATCCCACGGTGAGGAAGTAGGCGGCAATGGTTGCGCCGTTGACCACCGCGCCGGGCAGGCACGCCATAGCCGCGCACACCCACCCCACCAGGGACATATTCAGGAACGTACCGGACACGCTGCCGATGGCAAAGTAGTCCTTGGTCAGCTGTGCGGGGGACATCAGGATGGTTGCGAGGCCCGTCATCATTTCCCCCCGGTCCGGGGCCAGCCCGGCGGCAATCATAAACGCGGCGGACGAAGCCAGAAGGAACAGGCGGATGGTCTTAACGGAGTTGTTTTTCAAGGTTTCCAGCCCCCGATCAGCCGAGGGTCCGCTTGGCAGCCTCGACCACATGGCCGATCAGCACGGAGGTTGTCACAGCCCCCACGCCGCCGGGCACCGGGGTGATGGCCTCTACGATGGGTTCAACCTCCTCATAGGCGGCGTCACCGGCGATGCCGCCCTTGGCCTCGTCCCAGTTGATGGAGACATCCACCACGATCTGGCCGGGGCGGACATACTCCTTGGTCAGGCTGCGCAGCACGCCGGCAGCGGAGACCAGGATATCGGCCTCCCGGGTGATGGCGGGCACATCCTTAGTACGGGTGTGGCAGGTGGTGACGGTGGCGTTCTTACCCATGAGCATGATGCCCAGTGGCTTGCCGACCACCAGGCTGCGGCCGATGACTACCGCCTTCTTGCCGGTGCAGTCGATGCCGTAGTGGGCCAGGATTTCCATGCAGGCGGCGGGGGTGCAGGGGGCGAAGCCCAGCTCCTTGCCCATGAATACGCCGGCATTAGAGAGGTCGGTCATGCCGTCCACATCCTTGCGGGGGTCCAGGCGGTTGCAGATCTCGTCCTGATCGGCCTTCAGGTGCTTGGGCAGGGGGCGGAAGAGGAGCACGCCATGGATCTTGTCATTGGCGTTGATCTCATCGATGACCTTGAGGAGCTCCTCCTTAGAGACATCCTCGGGGAGGACGAACTTCTCCACTGCCACGCCCAGGGTTTCGGCGCGCTTGGTTGCGCCCTTCTCATAGCTCAGGTCGTCGGGGCGCTCGCCGCAGCGGACGATGGCCAGGGTGGGGGTCACGCCCTTGGCCTTGACGGCCTCGCAGTCAGCGATGATGCGGGCGTTCAGCTCCGCATTGACTTCTTTTCCTAAAAGCTGTTTAGCCATGGTTATTTTTTCCTCTCTTATTCAAAAAATCCGGCCTTGACGGTCTCGAAGATGCCGTCGGCCATGGCGCAGTACTTCTCCAGCATATCCAGGCACTTCTTGTTCATTTCCCCGGCCAGCTCACGGTTCTGGAGGGTCTTGGTATTGATGAAGACGTTGAGGGAGGCGGCCTGGAGGGCGGCCTTGACGCACACTGCGCCGCAGCCTGCGTCGCTGACCGCCAGACGGCTGCCCTTCTCGGCAAAGACCTGGATGGCGTCCAGGGACTCGCAGCAGAGCTCCATGATTTTCATGGGCACCTGGCAGGCGACGACGGTGGCATCCTCCAGGATCTGGCCCCGGTTGGGATCGTCCTTGGGGATGCCGTAGGCCTTGGCAAGGGGCTCGAAGCCCTTGGCGTCGGCGGCGATCTGGTC
>JAAWKB010000059.1 GCA_022797115.1 Oscillospiraceae bacterium | reverse complement strand
TGTATCTCTCTCCACTTTGAGGGGACGTGCCCGCCTTTTTCGTGTCCACTTTCCTAATCTTCCTTTTCGTCTTGTGTCCACTTTATGGGGTACATTTTAGCGGAATTATTAAGGATGTTACTGATAAAATAATATTTAAAGTTAACAACGACAAATTAAGCAGTCATTGTTATGCAAAGTAGATATTTACTTTACCGCGGTTGGTATGATAGATATTCCAACCGAACAGGAAATTCTTACTATGATGGAGGAAATACGGGCAAACCCGCAGGACTTCCTCTTTGTAGCATAATGACAAAAGGGTACGGTGTAACCCCATTTTACTGAGTTACACCGTATCCTACATAAAAACTTCCTTATCTGGCGACAGCCAGGGCGGTCCTCTCTTTCTCCGGTTCGCTGCGTTTCCCTCCTTATAAAAAGTTCCTTACTTGCCATCCCAACAGGGCAGTGCTATAATATCCAGGCCGGAGCACCCCCGGGAAACCACCATGAAAGAGATTGACGCCGCTATGCCTTTACTACAAAGTATTCTGCTCACATTTTTGGATACCTTGACGGGGCACTTGATATTGGTGTCCTATTTGCTGGCCGTGACAGATGAGCAGGCCATATGGAACAAGCTGAAAAAACTGCCCCTGCTGCTGGTGTCCCCCGTGGTTGCCACTGTGATGGCCTTTTGGCTGTATAGAAACCAGGTGTTCGATGTGCTCCGATATTTCACCGGCTCCTTTGCCATCCTTGCCATGTGTACCGCATGGGTGATGTGGGCATGGCGGTGGGATTTCTGGCGGGCCGTCTCCGCCACCTGTATGGCGGCCATCCTGCAAGTGGCTACCGCAGCCCTGGCGCAGATGCTGTACCTGCTGTTTCCGTCCGGATGGAGGATGGACCTTGTCTCGATGGCCGCTAGCCTGCTCTTTTCCATAGCGGCTGCCGCCTTGTTGAAGCGGCTCCGTTTTGGCGCCTGGTTCCGATTACTGTTGGAGGACCGGTCCAGCCCCCGCCGGACCGCGGCAATCCTCTTTGTGCTGGAGGTCTCTATGGAGGCATTCCTGATCCTGCAAAACGGCGTTCAGGTGCAATACCTCGGGGCGTATTACATGCTGGGCATTGTGCTGGTCCTTATCATCATCGGTCTGATTGTCTACCTGGCCCATTGGTTTGACAACAGCCGGACCCTCCAGACGCAGCGGGACATCATCGCCCAGCAGCAGCTTTATGAGCAAAGCCTGGAGGAGATCCGCCAGGAGGTGCGCTCCTTCCGGCACGATTACAAAAATCTCCTGGCGGGCCTGTCCCAGCAGGCGCAGGAGGGCAGGCTGGATGTGGTGTGCGCCGCATTGTCGGACTTGGACGCAGGCTTTGACCGGCGCTTGGGTGAAAAAATCCAGTTATCCACTCAGATCGGCAACCTGCGCATCCCTCCAATACGCAGTCTCTTGCTGCGCAAGCTCACGGATATGCAGGGGAGGGGCGTGGAATACCGCCTGGAGATCCTCTATCCGGTAGAGGACGTCAGCATAAACGTGTGGGATTTTGTCCGCTGCCTGGGCATACTGGTGGATAACGCCATAGAAGCCGCACTGGGCACAGAGCAGCCCTGGGTGGAAATCATCCTGCTGGTGCAGGACGGACGGCTGTTCCTCCGGGTATCCAACCCCTATACGCATACGATTGACCCAGGACGGATCTGGGACAACGGCTGGTCCACCAAGGGGCCGGGCCGGGGGCTGGGCCTGTCCAGCTATCAGCGCCTTGTGGGGAATTATCCCAATGCCTCCACTTGCACCAACTGGGAGGGCGGTGTGTTTGTGCAGGAGCTGACGGTGGAGGGCAGGCCATGATCGGGATTTACATTTGTGACGATGAGGGCGCCGTCCGCCACCAGATCCAGACCGCCCTGGAGTGGAAGATCTTTGTTGAAAACTATGATATGAAGGTTGTTTGCAGCGCCGCCAATGGGCAGGAGCTGCTGGCCGCAGCGGAAAACGAAAAGCACGGGATTTACTTCCTGGACGTGGAATTGAAGGATGCGGCGTGGGATGGCTTCCAGCTGGGGCGGGAGCTGCGGCGGCGGGACCCCCATTGCACACTGGTTTATATCACCAGCTATAGCGAGCTGGCCTGGCGCACCTTCCAGTATCATCTGGAGGCGTTCGACTACATCGTAAAAGAGCCGGAGCAGATCGGGGCGGCTGTATCACGGTGCCTGGGTGAAATCCATATGCGCCTGCTATCGGAACGCCAGGCCCCGGCGGAGCTGTTCACCCTGCGGACAGGGGAGACCGTGCGCCATGTCCCCCTGCACGATATCCTCTTTTTTGAAACTGCCCCCGTCCCCCACCATGTCTTACTCCATACATCCAACAGCCGGATGGACTTTTTAGGCAGCCTCAATGAGCTGGAGCTTCAGCTGGGGGACCGTTTTATCCGCACGCACCGGGCCTATCTGGTGGCGGCGGATCAGATTGAAGCGGTTGATTTGAAACACAATAAGCTGTGGGCCGGCGGCCATGCGTGCCTGCTTTCCCGGGCTGGAAAGGCGGAGCTTCGCAAAAAGATGGGAGGGAACCGTTGAGGTTCCCTCCCATTCCATTTAGGAAATTTTGCTGTTCATTCAGGAAATTTGAACCACGAAGCACAGGCGATATGGTATGCTGACGCCTGGAATCAGCGGAAAGCCATCAGGCGGCATAGAGCTGGACCAAACACTCAAAAATACATATCGCATGGAGGAATCAGACATGAAGTCAAAGGTCACTGTTAAGGAATGGGTAGGGACAAAGATGGTATATGCGCTGCTCCTTGTCTTCTACTATTGGATGTGGGCAAGACAGGATTGGCATGATTATTATAATCAGATCCAGCAAGGGGTTATCCTATTCACCATTCTGTTTTTTGCGATGCGGGCAGGCCGTCTGTACAGGTATGGGAAACAGGCAAAAGATGAGCTGGCAATCCAGAATTTGCGCAGGGTGGATGCAATTGGCTTGAAAATTCTGGTGGCTGCCGTGATCATCATTGCCTTTGCATCTGCCGTCACATTCATAGACGGAAGGATGGCGGGCTATGCGCTCGTTGGGACGGTACTTGCGCTGACTGTGATCCGCTATATCCTATTCTGCGTGGTGAACGGAAAAGCATCCTGATGATGGGATGCAGGCAAACGGCAGAAGGGGAAAGGAGGTGAGCATATGGCGAATGATCGTTTTGTAGAGGTCTATAACCAGGGCATCGTGAATGTGGCGAAGATCATTGTGGATACGGAAACTGGCGTGAACTACCTGATGGGTTCCCATAACAAGGCCAATGGGACCGGCCTGACCGTTCTGGTTGACCGGGACGGCAAGCCCATTGTCACCCCCATTGACTGAAGGAAAAAAGCAAAGCCTCGTCAGCAATATGCTCCTGTTCGTTTGCCAATCCGTTTTTCATCATAAAAAATAGCTCGCTGCACGACGGCAAAAGGAAAAACCGTCGTGCAGCAGCTCATATAATCGTATGTAGTTGCGGCGGCTTTGGGGGCCGCCCTTTTGCGTGCCGGCAGATGGCTGAATCACAGCACCTTTGCCAGGAAGGTTTTCAGCCGGTCGCTGCGGGGATTGGCGAAGAGCTCCGCCGGGGTATTTTCCTCCACGATGACGCCGCCGTCCATGAAGATCACCCGGCTGCCCACCTCCCGGGCAAAGCCCATCTCATGGGTGACAACCACCATGGTCATGCCGTCCCGGGCGAGGTCCTTCATGACCTCCAGCACCTCGCCCACCATCTCCGGGTCCAGGGCGGAGGTGGGCTCGTCAAAGAGCATGACCTCCGGCTCCATGCACAGGGCACGGACAATGGCGATGCGCTGCTTTTGCCCGCCGGAGAGCTGGCTGGGATAGGCCCCGGCCCGGTCCGCCAGGCCGACCCGCTCCAGCAGGGAGCGCGCCTTTGCCTCCGCCTCCGCTTTCCCCTTTTTCAGGAGCTTGATCGGGGCCAAGGTCATATTCTCCAGGATGGTCATGTGGGGGAAGAGGTTGAAATGCTGGAACACCATGCCCATTTTCTGCCGGTGGAGGTCAATGTTCACCTTGGGGTCTGTGATGTCCACCCCGTCGAAGGTGACAGAGCCGCCAGTGGGCCGCTCCAACAGGTTGAGGCAGCGCAGGAACGTGGACTTCCCGGACCCAGAGGGCCCGATAACCACCACGACCTCGCCCTTGCGGATGTCGGCAGAAACGCCGTCCAGGGCGTGGATTGTGCCGCCATCGAAATGCTTTTGCAGATTTTTTACAGAAATCAGCACCTTACCGCTCACTGTTTCTCAGCCTCCTCTCCAGCTTGCCCACCAGCCAGGTAAAGAACATCACCATCACCAGATAGACCAGCGCCACCGCAAGCAGGGGCAGGAAGGGGGAATAGGTCACGCTGCGGATGATGTTGCCGCCCATGGTCAGATCACGGACTGTGACGTAACCGGCCACGCTGGTCTCCTTGAGCAGCACAATAAACTCATTGGCCAAGCTGGGCAGGACGTTTTTGAACGCCTGGGGGACAATGATGTACTGCATGGTGCGCACGTAATTGAAACCCAGGGAGCGTCCCGCCTCAAACTGGCCCTGGTCGATGGACATGATGCCTGCCCGGAAGATCTCAGCCACATAAGCCCCCGAGTTCACGCCAAAGGCCAGCGTCGCCACCGCCACACCGTTGCGGGAGGAGGCGAAGATGATGTAGTACATAATCATCAGCTGCACCACCACCGGGGTGCCCCGGATGACCGTCAGATAAACCTGGCAGAGCCCGTTTGCCAGCGACAGGAAAAACCGCCCTGCCCCCGGACGCAATTCATCCCTTGTCTTATCGTAGGTGGAGCGGACAATCGCCACCACCACGCCGATGGCGATGCCCAGCAGCACCGCGAACAGGGTGATTTGCAGGGTGTTGAGCAGGCCGCTGGTGAGGAAACGCCAGCGGTCCTCCTGTATAAAATTCAGATAAAAGTCCGCCTTCAGGCGGTCAAACCATTCCATTCTCTCTCTCCTTCTGACACTTCAAAAAGGGACGGCCGAAGGGCCGCCCCTGTCTGGATTACTGGTTGTTGGTGGCTACGTAAGCCTTGGCGGGCTCGTTGTCAATGATGACGCAGTCCACCTTGCCGGTGACGAGGGCCTGGACGGCCTCCGCGCCGGAGGAGTACTTGGAGACGCGCTCCGCACCGAAATCATCCTCAGAATAGATGTCGCCGGTGGTGCCCCGCTGGGTACCCACCATGTAGGACGCGCCCTCAGCGTACAGGTCGTCCACAGTGGTGATGGGGCTGTCTTCGGCCACGATGATGGACTGGATGCCGGTGGCGTAGCTGTCGGAGAAATTGACGTTCTGCAGGCGCTCATCGGTGACGGTCAGGCCGGCCATGCCCATGTCGGCCTTGCCGGTCTGAACGGCGGTAATGATGGCGTCAAACTCCATGTCGTCAATGACCAGCTTCATGTCCAGCTCGTCAGCGATGGCGGCAGCCATCTCCGCGTCGATGCCAACGATGGCGTTGTCCTCGTAGTACTCATAGGGGGGAAACTGGGCGTTGGTGGCCATGTGCAGCTCCGGCTTCCCCTCGGCGTTGGCCTGGAAGGTCATGTCGTGGCCGGCGCCGGAGATGTACTTGTCAACAATCCGCTGGGCGGTGCCGTTGCCGGTGATCGTGGCCAGGGCAGCGTTGACCTTGTCGAGAAGGTCCGCGTTCTCCTTGGCAATCGCGATGGCGTAGTCCTCTATTGCATATTCGGTGTCCAGGATTTTCAGGGTGACGGTCTTCTGCCCGCAGGCAGCCAGGCCCAGAACCAGGACCAGCGCCAGAAGCAGAGAAGCAAGCTTCTTCATAATCAATGTACTTCCTTTCCATATCTTCCGGATTTTGCTCATGCTCTTCCAAGCCGGATAGCTATCCGAGCGATAGGGAGCATACACCATTCCACGAAAATTGTCAATGGATTTTCAGGGAAAATGTATATTTATTGAATAGGAACGGCACATTTTTACCATGCTGTCAAAACATGGCAGGATACAGGCCCATTCTTTGCGCGATTTGACGGTGCTGCCCTGTATAAGGTCTGCATAGGCTTTCCCTGCACGCGGTCAGCATGTGGGGCAGGGGTCCATTTGGATGATGCCGCTTATAGCAGGTATCATCGTGAACAAGGACTTTTTCCGGACTGCCTTGCAATTCCGGTTCAAATCGGCTAAAATAGGCACAATAGAAAAACCATATTGCCGCCCTCGGAGCGGGCGGCAGCAGAAACAAGGGAGGCTGCCTGCATGAAAAAGAAATTGTTTGCCTTTATCCTGGCCCTGATCCTGGCCGCCGCGCCGGCTGCGGCCTTTGACGATGTGCCTGCCGGCGCTTACTACCACGACGCGGTGGCATGGGCGGTGGAGCGTGGGATCACCGGCGGCAGCTCCATGGGGCTGTTTGACCCGGAAAGCCCCTGTACCACGGAACAGATGGTGGTTTTCCTCTGGCGGGCCCAGGGCCAGCCGGAGCCCGCCGCTGCTGCGAATCCATTTACAGACATAGCCCCCAGCAGCCCCAGCTACAAGGCCGCCCTCTGGGCCCATGAGGCCGGGCTGGTCTCCGGCCCGCTCCTGGCCCCGTCTGCCCCCTGCACCCGGGGCCAGACGGTGTCGTATCTGTGGAAACTGGCGGGGCGTCCCGCTCCTGCCGCCGGGGAAATCCGCCCCCTTCCGGGGGAGGCCGCCGCTGCCGGCATCCTGGGAGACACTTTAATCAATACCTTTTTTGCGTACTCCATTGACGGCGCAGCTGTGGCGGACGCTTTCGGCGCGGTGACAGCAGCGGAGGGCAGGGAGCTGTTGGTGGTGGATGTCACTGTCCGCAATACAGACGAATGGCCGGTCCCCATGTATGATACGGATTTCCAGCTCCAATGGGGCGGCGAGGGGCCGGAGGACTTTGCCTATCCCCTGGCAGAGAAGTCCGGCCAGCTCCCAGCGGCGTATACGCTGGCCGTGGGGGAGGAAGTTTCCGGCAAACTGGTCTATGAGATCCCCGCTGGGAGCCGGGAATTTACAATTTCTTACCGGGAGAGCTTCGACGACGGGACCACGGGCAGCCTCTTCCGGGCCTGCTTCGCCATCCGGGACGGACAGGCCGCTTATCCCACCCTCTTCGACGACGTGGCCTTGGACGCGGAATACGCCCAGGCCGTACTCTGGGCTCTCCGGGCGCAGATCGCCTCCGGCACCGGCGGCGGCTTCTCCCCGGATACGGCGTGTACCCGGGGGCAGATCATGACATTCCTGCACCGCGCCTACGGGGCGGAGGGTTCCGCAAACTGAACCAGGCGGGCGCAGCCAGAAGATGGCCGCGCCCGTTTTGCCGGTCAAGCCCCCTTTTCCCGCCACAGCTGGTCTGTCATCCAGCTGACCAACAGCAGGCCATAGGAGAGGGGCCACAGCAGCGCCAGCGGCCCGCAGTATCTACCCAGCGGCGCGCCGCGGCACACCACAGCCCGCAGGATGCCATAGAGCGCCAGCACGCCCAGGGATAGGTATTGCGTCCACAGGGCCAGCAGTATGTAGGCCCGCTCCCTGCGTCTGGCCCGGCGCAGGCGTGCGGTCAGGTCGATCACCCTTGGCGGTTCGGTTTGGCACATGGTCCTGTCCTCCTCTTCTGCGGCGGGCTTGTCCGTAACAGGCCGCCGCTGCGCGTCCTTCCAATCCAGTATAGTCGCGGAAACCGGGAAATATACGGGCGGACACGCTTTGCAGGCGGGAACCAGTCTGTTTTTCACTGCGCTGCCCAAGGCACAGTGGGTTCTGCACAAAAACTTGTCGGAAATGTGCAGGGAAAAGTATTGATCTTTCCCGCCCGCTTTGGTATAATGATATTAATTTCGCATATGTGAAAATTGTCAGGATTTTCACGAAGAAAGCGGGGCGTCCGCCCTGACAGGCGGCGCTGCGCAACTGTTTTGAGAAGGAGGAATCCCGCAATGCCTGAAAACCTGTTCGTTGTTCTGATGGGTGTTGGGACTGTCTTCTTCGGCCTGATCTGCATCATCCTCCTCTGCACGGCCATGAGCGCCGTGTGCCGGTCGATGGGCAAGGCGTCCGCGGTCCCTGCCGCGCCCGCCCCCGCAGCAGCTCCTGCCGTAAGAAACGACGCAATCCCCAACCGCCAGGCCATGATCGCCGCCATCTCTGCCGCTATCGCAGAGGACATGGGGACCGATCCCGCCGGCATCCGCATTCTGTCCGTTAAAAAACTTTAATTTGATTGAGGAGAGGAAAGAGTTATGAAAAAGTATAAGGTGAACGTCAACGGCACCGTCTATGAGGTTGCCATCGAGGTCATGGACGGCGCAGCCCCCGTCGCAGCTCCTGCCGCTCCTGCGGCCGCCCCCGCTCCTGCCGCCCCCGCCGGCGGCGAGAAGGTCTCCGCCCCCATGCCCGGCACCATCCTGGATGTGCGCGTGCAGAACGGCTCCGCCGTGAAGAAGGGCGACATCCTCTTCATCCTGGAGGCTATGAAGATGGAAAATGAGATCATGGCCCCCTGCGACGGCACCATTGCCTCTGTCAACGTCACCAAGGGTGCCAGCGTGGAGTCCGGCTCTCTGCTGTGCGTGATCGGCTAAGGCCGTCCGCTGGGAGGAATACTAAATGGAAGCTATCATGAATTTTATTCAGGCGACCGGCTTCTATCAGATCGCCACAGGGGACTGGAAGGTTTTGATCATGCTGCTGATCTCCTTCGTCCTGCTGTATCTGGCGATTGTGAAGAAGTTCGAGCCCCTGCTGCTGCTGCCGATTGCTTTCGGTATGCTCATCACCAACCTGCCCGGCGCGGAGATGTACCATGAGATGCTCTTCGCCGGCGGCCACGTCAACTGGGAAATCTTCGGCGGCCAGCCCATTACGGCGGAGTTTCTGGCCCATCTGAAGGAGCTGGGCGTATCTGATGCCGTGCTGGGCACCGTCCAGGTGGGCCAGACCATCAGCGTCGGCCTCATCGACGTGCTGTACCTGGGCGTCAAGCTGGGCATCTATCCCTGCCTGATCTTCATTGGCGTAGGCGCAAGCACAGACTTCGGCCCCCTGATCGCCAACCCCAAGACCCTGCTGCTGGGCGCTGCCGCCCAGGTCGGCATCTTTATGACCTTTGTCGGCTGCAAGCTCTCCACCCTGTTTACCAACGCCCAGGCCGCCTCCATCGGCATCATCGGCGGCGCGGACGGCCCTACCGCTATCTTTGTCACCAGCAAACTGGCTCCTGAGCTGCTGGGGCCCATCGCCGTGGCGGCCTACAGCTACATGGCCCTGGTGCCTGTCATCCAGCCCCCCATCATGCGCCTGCTCACCACCGCAGAGGAGCGCAAGATCGTGATGCGCCCCCTGCGCGAGGTCTCCAAGCGGGAGAAGATCATCTTCCCTATCATGGTAACTGTGTTTGTGGCCCTGCTGGTGCCCTCCGCCGGTCCGCTGATCGCGTGCCTGATGCTTGGCAACCTGTTTAAGGAGTCCGGCGTGGTGGATCGTCTGAACAAGACTGCCCAGAATGAGCTGATGAATATCGTCACCATCTTCCTGGGCATCTCCGTGGGCGCCACCGCTACGGCCACTACCTTCCTGTCCCTCCAGACCATTACCATCATGTTCATGGGCGTCGTGGCCTTTGGCTTCGGCACCGCTGGCGGTGTGCTGCTGGCTAAGCTGATGAACCTCTTCCTCAAGGAGAAGATCAACCCCCTGATCGGCTCTGCCGGCGTCTCCGCCGTGCCTATGGCCGCCCGCGTCTCCCAGGTGGAGGGCCAGAAGGCCAATCCCGCCAACTTCCTGCTCATGCACGCGATGGGCCCCAACGTGGCGGGCGTGATCGGTTCCGCCATCGCCGCCGGCGTGCTGATGGCGCTGTTCGGATAAGGCGCACGTTCTTTTCTGTATTCATTAAGAAAAGAATCAAAAGAAGCACTTTTCCCGTGAAACCGTGTTTCGCTTCTCTGGGAATGGATTAGGGGAGAAGGGTGGAAGCCCTTCGGGAAAAGTTCTTTTTGATCCTTTTTCTTTCAAGAAAAAGGATGTGCGCCCCATGACTGAAAGAATGGAGTAATTGAATGGAAACAATGGAATTTCTGTCTAAGAAGCCCCTGCTGATTACGGATACCATCCTCCGTGACGCCCACCAGTCCCAGGCCGCCACCCGCATGACCATTGAAGATATGCTGCCGGCCTGCGAGGTCCTGGACTCCATCGGCTACTACTCCCTGGAGTGCTGGGGCGGCGCAACCTTCGACGTGTGTATGCGTTTCCTCAACGAGGACCCCTGGGAGCGCCTGCGCACCCTGCGCAAGCACCTGCCCAATACCAAGCTGCAGATGCTCTTCCGCGGCCAGAACATCCTGGGCTATAAGCACTACGCCGACGACGTGGTGGATGCGTTCTGCCGCAAGTCCATTGAGAACGGCATTGATATCATCCGCATTTTCGACGCCCTCAACGACATCCGCAACCTGGAGCAGGCCATCAAGTCCACCAAGAAGTACGGCGGCATTGTCGAGGCCACCCTCTCCTATACTATCTCCCCCATCCACAACGAGGACTACTTCGTGAAGATGGCCAAGGAGCTGGAGCAGATGGGCGCGGACGTGCTGTGCATCAAGGACATGGCCAACCTCCTGCTGCCCATGGACGCCTACTCCCTGGTCAAGCGGCTGAAGGAGAGCGTGGATATGCCCATCCACCTGCACACCCACAACACCACCGGTACTGGCGACATGGTCTATCTGATGGCCGCTTACGCTGGGATCGATATCGTAGATACCGCCCTCAGCCCCCTGGCGAACGGCACCGCCCAGCCCGCCACCGAGTCCCTGGTGGCTACGCTCCAGGGCACAGTGCGCGATACGGGCCTGGATCTGAACAAGATGAGCGATGCCGCTGTCCACTTCCGCAAGGTGGCCCAGCGCCTCAAGGACACCGGCTCCCTGGACCCCAAGGTCCTCAATGTGGACACCAATACCCTGCTCTACCAGGTGCCCGGCGGAATGCTCTCCAACCTCATCAGCCAGCTCAAGCAGGCCGGCAAGGAGGATCAGTATTACGACGTACTGGCGGAGATTCCCCGTGTGCGCGAGGATTACGGCTATCCCCCGCTGGTGACGCCCTCCTCCCAGATCGTGGGCACCCAGGCTGTCATGAACATCATTATGGGCGAGCGGTATAAGACCTTCACCAAGGAGTCCCGCGCAGTCCTGCGCGGCGAGTACGGCGCGCTCCCCGGCAAGGTCAACGAGAAGGTCCGGGCCAAGGCCGGGATTAAGCCGGAGGAGGTTATCACCTGCCGTCCCGCCGACCAGCTTCAGCCGGAGCTGGAGAAGTACAAGGAGGAATTCAAGGATCTGGCGAAGAGCGAGGAGGACGTCCTCAGCCTGGCCCTGTTCCCCCAGGTAGCTCCCAAGTTCCTGGCTTGGCGCGATGGTCCCCATGACCAGCCCGCCGCCGCTCCTGCCGCTGCCGCAAAGCCCGCCGCCAATCCCAATGCGGTGCGCGAGCTGTACGTGGACGACAGAAGCCTCTAATACGGCGCATATGACGTTCCCGGCGGATGCGGCGCAGGGGGCGGAACAGCCGATATCTTCTTCTCAATTTTTCTGCAAAAAATTACCGGATGTGCCTTGGCATATTCGTTGACGGATTGCAAATGATAGGGTTGCGACAAGGGCGGCGGACACAGCGGACCGCCCGGCGGCACAGCGCAGCGGATAAGGCACGGGCGGCTTTTGCTTCTCACCTTCTCCAATGCGTGCCCGTGCCATCGCAAAAAAATGGAGAAGGAGAAAAAGAATTATGTCTAAGAAGAACAACCGCATCAACGTTCCCGAGGCCCGCGAGGCTATGGACAAGTTCAAGATGGAGGCTGCCAGCGAGGTTGGCGTGAACCTCAAGGAGGGCTATAACGGCGACCTGAGCTCCCGTGAGGCCGGCTCCGTCGGCGGCCAGATGGTCAAGAAGATGATCGAGTCCTACGAGAAGAGCCTGTAAGGCTCCTCTGGACAAAGAGGGGGACCGGCGATAAGCCGGTCCCCCGTTCTATTGCCCGATTCTCAGCCGCTTCGACTATACGCCCAGCCGCGCCAAACCGTTTTCCCCGATCAGCCCGGACAGCTGCGCATAGTCCAGGTGCAGTGCAACCGGCCCCATGGCATAGGGCCCCAGCTCAAAGCAGGAAAAAAATACCTCCATGCCGGTTTCGTCGAAAAGTACCGTCCCCTCATTCCAGTGGGCGATAGTTTCCGCATATTCAGGGAAAAAGGAATCCCGCACTTCCAGTGCCTCCGCCTGGGCCAGCAGCAGCTCTGCCACACCGGTGCGGAAGGACTCCGGGGATTCTGCAATCTGGGTCGGGTCGATAAACTGCCCGGCCTTCAGGTCAAACAGAAGGCTGGAGGTATAGCTGTTGGGATGGGCCCCGCCGGTGAAGCTGCCGTTGTCCAGCCGGACGCTGATGATCTGGCCTGCCAGATAGGCGGAGGCTAGCGTCTCATCATAATAGGGCTGGGCTGCGTTGCCCTGCTCATGGGCCCGCAGGGCATCCGCTCCAATCTGTTTGCCCAGGGCAACGGAGTCCTCCAGCAGGGAGGCCATCCGTTTGTTGAAGTTTTCGATGTTCCGCTCCGCCGCCTCCTTCTCCATAGGGGAGACGCTGTCCAGATTCGATGCCGAGAGGGTGAGGAGCTGGTAGTCGTACCGGGCCAATTCCTCGCTGCCGTCCCCGGCGGTAAAGCTGTCTGCCGCAGCCAGGGGGGCAAAGCTGTACGCCGCCTGCTCATATACCGTCTCCGATACCTCCGTCCATTGCGTCCTGTCAGGCGGCGGCACATGTGCCGGGGAACTGCAGGCACAGAAAAGGTAGAGGCAGGCTGCCAGCAGTGCGGGAGCCTGTTTTTTCATAGAGATCCTTCCCTTCCTAGAGGATAACCGCCTACTGCATCACGGGCCCTGCCCGGAACTCCTGGCCCGGCGCCGCTTGATCCAGCGCAGGGTAAGCCAGGGTATAGAGATCCGTGCAGGCGGCCTCCTGGTGAAATACCCGCCGGGCCTCCCGGTCCAAAAGGCGGGCATGTCCGGGCTTTGTCAGCACCGGCAGGGCTGTCCGGCCCCGCATCTGCCCCAACAGGGCCCTGCCCCGGGCGTTGGCGCCCAGTACCCGGAGGTATGGCGGGATCTCCCCCTGGGCGGCCTGGGGCGTGCCCAGGTAGCTTTGGAGCAGCATCCGCCGCAGGCGGGCCATGGGGTAGCGTTTGGTTTTCGCGGCGGCCAGCACGCCGTCCAGGGATGAGGCGGTGCGGATGGCGTTGTAAAAACGGTGGTACAGCCCCTCATTGCCGCCGTCATAGGGCAAAAAGTCCGCCTCATCCATCTGCCGCAGGCGGGCCAGGACGGCGCGCTGGCAGATCCCTATGGATACCGGGGCCCGGCCTGCCGCAATCTCCCGGTCAAGGATGGCGGCAGTACTGCCCGGCAGAAGGGGCCGCCAATCCCCCCCTGTGAGGATTGTTTTCCGGACCAGGGAGGCAGAGGGCATCGGGCTGGCCTCCCCGCTGTCGTGGCCCGCGCCCACACGGGGCAGGGCCAGGGGCTCCATGGGTTCCTTTGCGGCGCGGAGTGCGCGGAGGTACTCTACCGCCAGGGTGTCGTTGGGCCGGGACAGGCAGTCCGCCGCCTCCCCCGCAAGCTCCTGGACCACCGCCTGCCGGGCGGCGGCAAAGGGGAGGCCGCTGTCCGCATAACGCCGCAGGCCGGCGCGGTAGGCAGGGCTCTCCAGGCAGTCCGCCGCCCGCTGCAACGGGGCCAGTTCGCCGCTCTCGCTGCCGAAAACCAGGTGAGTGACCACGCCTGTGGCCGCCAGCACCGCCACGCCCCCCTGGGCAAACCGCTCCGCGGCGGCGGCGGACCAGGGGGTGGGCAGCTCCAGTACCAGATCTGCACCGCCCAGCAGGGCCGCCTCCGTCCGGGCGTGCTTGGACAGGATGGCAAAGTCCCCCCGCTGGACAAAATTGCCGCTCATACAGGCGATGACCGCCGTATCCGCCCCCAGGCGGCGGCGCAGCTCCGCCAGCAGCCAGCCATGGCCCCGGTGGAAGGGGTTATATTCTGCGATCACACCTGCCACCGCCACGCCAGCGCCTCCCCTCAAACGGCAACGCGCCGGTCTGTCCCATAATTTTTCTGGAAATTCCCCAAAAAAATGGTTGTCTAACCGGCGAGAATGGTCTACAATATAGATTGTGACCATTTTACCTGTCTCCTGCCGGAAAAGCAAGTCACAGCCCGGAAACAAAAATAACAAAACAATGACAATCGAAGGACAAGGAGAACTTTGAGCATGAAAATTCTGATTATCAACGCAGGCAGCTCCTCCCTGAAGTACCAGTTTATGGAGTCCGAGGGCGGCCAGGTCTTCGCCAAGGGCCTGTGCGAGCGTATCGGCATCGACGGCCGCCTGACCCACAAGGTCCCCGGCCGGGAGGACGTGAAGCAGGATATCCCCATGCCCACCCACAGCGAGGCCATCCAGTCCGTCCTGGACATCATGGTCGATCCGGCCAAGGGCGTCATTGCCTCCACCGACGAGATCGCCGCTGTGGGCCACCGCGTCCTCCACGGCGGCATGGCCTTCACGGAGAGCTGCATCATTGACGACGCCTGCATCGCCGCCATTGAGAAGTGCATCCCCCTGGGCCCCCTCCACAACCCCGCCAACCTGATGGGCATCCG
>JAAWKB010000058.1 GCA_022797115.1 Oscillospiraceae bacterium | reverse complement strand
AATGCAGTCATTTATGCGCAAATTGCAGCATCAGCCCTCTCGCGTGTCCAGCTTCTTCCGTCACTCGTCACTTTCCTATCTTTGACCGCGGAAGTAATATCAACCTCCTGGTCTATACCGGCGGCTGTTCCCAGTGGAGAAACACGGTAGTCAGCAGCGCGGTCAACCAGATCTGGCAGGTGAAGGGCGGCAAGCTGGTCAACCTGCGGGAGGATCTGGGCAGCGTCTCGATGACAGACCCCGCCACCCTGGCGGGATACATCCGCTGGTGCGCGGAGAACTACCCGGCCAGCCGGTATGAGCTGATCCTCTGGGACCACGGCGGCGGCTCTGTCAGCGGCTATGGCTACGATGAAAAATTCGCCTCCAGCGGCTCCATGAACCTGGCTGGCCTGGACGCCGCCCTGCGGGCCGCAGGGGTGCAGTTTGATTTCATCGGCTTTGACGCCTGCCTGATGGCCACGGCGGAAACGGCCCTGACGGTGGCCCGGTATGCGGACTATATGATCGCCTCAGAGGAGACTGAGCCGGGGGTGGGCTGGTTCTACACCGACTGGCTCAACGCCTTCGGGGAGGACGTCTCCCAGCCCACAATCCAGCTGGGCAAGCACATTGTGGACAGCTTTGTGGAGACCTGCGCGGGGAAATGCAGGGGCCAGCTGACCACCCTCTCTGTTGTAGATCTGGCCGAGCTGGAGACTGCCCTGCCCGGCGCGCTGGCAGAGTTCTCCCGCTCTACTGCCCAGCTCATTCAGGCGCAGCAGTACCAGGCCGTCTCCAATGCCCGCAGCGGGGCCCGGGAGTTTGCCCAATCCAGCCGGATTGACCAGGTGGATCTGGTGCATCTGGCCCGGAACCTGGGCACGGAGGAGGGGAAGGAACTGGCAGAGATCCTGCTGGGCGCGGTGAAGTACAACCGCACCTCATCCAATATGACCAACGCCTACGGCATTTCCATCTATTTCCCATACCGGAAGACATCGAACGTGGACCGTGCAGTGTCAACCTACCGGCAGATCGGTATGGACGAGTCATACGCCCGGTGCATCCAGCAGTTTGCGGCGCTGGAGGCCAGCGGGCAGGCCGTCTCCGGCGGCACCGCCTCCCCCTTACCCGCACTGACGGGGCAGGCAAGCGGCAGCAGTGCGCAGATGATTGCTTCCCTGCTGGAGAGCTTTTTAGGCGGCGATGTGAGCTCTATTGCCGGCCTGACCGCCTCCAACACCGGCTTTTTGGACGGCAGGGCTCTTGATATGGAGGCGACGGCCCAGTACCTCACAGAAAACCGCAGCCGGGCGGAGCTGATTTTGGTATTTGACAGTGAGCGGCCCCAGGGCTTTGCCGCCGGGATTCAGACAATCTATACCGGTGGGGAGACGGAGACGGCGGCGAAGAGCCAGACTGGGCTCCAGCCCGGGGATACGCTGGAGCTCCTGTGCGATTACTACAGCTACGACGGGGACTGCCTGGATAGCTACCACCTGGGCGGGCCGATGGCCGTTACAGAGGACCCGTTGGAGATCAGCAATGTACCCCTGGAGGGCGACCTACCGGCTCACCGGCCTGTATCAGCAGAGCCATTGGACGCCGGTGCTCCCCGACGTGCATGGATAAGACAGGAGCCCTGATCTATAGGCAGCCTCAGAACGCAGCCAAAGCCGCCCGCAGAAGAACATGCGGGCGGCTTTTTATAGAAGATAAAGGACAACATTTGGAAATAGAGGACTTCAGCCGCTTTCCGGTGCTTTTTTGAGAACGTTATCCAATTGTTCAGATTGAGCGGGCAAACTGCCCGAGTTCCTCCAGATCCTTCTGGTCCCGACGGCCGCTGGCAAATTGATGCATGATCGAGTGCTCCGCTACAGCGGAGACCGCAGCAACGCAGCGGAAACCGCTCTCGCCCCATTCGCGGTCATGCAGGACAGACGGGATACCGCCGGGGCAGGCATCCGCCCCCCTAAAAGGAAGGGACAGCCACAATACAGATATCGTCACAGCTGAACGAAAAGCGCCCATAATCTGCTGTAGCTTCGGTCAGGTCGATCTCCTGTATTTTCGGCCCGAAGCTTTTTGTCAGACAATCCGCAACCTTTTTTGTCCCTCCGGTGGGGCTGAATGAGATCATGTAAACGGCCATTTCACAAGTCACCCTATCCGCACTATGTACTGTACTGGTATGAACCCTGTCAGACCGCCCGTTTTCTCATTTTCAGCAGCAGCAGAATGATACATACTCCCGTCAAAATATGCCCGATCCCCGCAATTCCGGAAATAGCGGCATCCATTCCCCGGCTTAATTCTGTCCCCCACACCTGCACCAATCCCCTCAGGAGAAAGCCGAGGCCGGTGACATTCAGCCCGACCTGATAAACGGTCAAGAGTTTGCCAGTATTCCGGTCCGAGAAGGAGAGGGCTTTTTCGGCTAACATCATGGCCAGGAAGAAAAACATGCCCAGCAGGAAGTAATGGATGTGCAGGAACGCCAGATTCGTCTGCCCAGAAAAATGGCTGAACTTCGTAAATTCCCGATAAAACACGCCAAAGATCATGGCAATGACTGCATAGGAAACAGCCAGATTTGCAAAACGTTTGATCATAGTTATACCGTCCTCCCTAGTTCTTTTCCCCTATATTAGCACAATTGTGATTGGTAGGCAAGCGGAACAAATCGGGCGGGGGCCCACGCATCCGGCGGATCACAGAAGGTCAGAAGCTGCGAACTGGAGGGAAGACGGAGAGAGGGGCGCCGGGGAAACCGACGATAGAAGAAGGCACTGAGGCCGCCCGGCTGCGTAGCAGCCGGGCGGCCTGTTTTACCCATTTTTCATACTGTCGAGCAGCTCCCGCAGCTCCTGTGCGCTGAACCGGTAGGTCTCGTCGCAGAACTGGCAGCCCAGCTCGCAGCCGCCCTGCTGGGCCATCATGTCCTCCAATTCCGCCACGCCCATGCTGATGAGCGCCCGCTCTACCCGGTCGCGGCTGCAATAGCAGCGGTAGGTAATGGGGCATGTCTCCAGGATTTCCACCTCGAAGTCGGACAGAACCGTCCGCAGCAGCTCCGCCGGGCTGAGGCCGCGATCCAAAAGGCCCGTGACCGCCCCCGCCGCCAGCACGCCGCCCTCCACCTTGGAGATCACATCCTCCCCTGCGCCGGGCAGGAGCTGGATCAGGTAGCCGCCGGCGGCCTTGACGCTCTGGTCCCGGTCCACCAGGACCCCCAGGGCGCAGGCGGTGGGAATCTGCTCACTCTCTACAAAATAGGCGGCCAGGTCCTCGGCAATCTCGCCGCCCAGCAGGCCCACGCTGCCCACATAGGGCTCCTTCATCCGCAGGTCCTTGATGACCGTCAGCGTCCCATCGCATCCCACGGCCGCGCCTACATCCAGCTTCCCGTCCTCCCGGAGGGGGAGATCTATATGGGGGTTCTGGACATAGCCGCGCACATCCCCCGCCGCGTCCGACACGGCAAGGATGGTCCCCAGGGGCCCGCCGCCTTTGATTTGCAGCGTCAAGCTGGCGTCCGGCGCCTTGAGGGCGTTGCCCATCATGGACGCCGCCGCCAGGGTGCGGCCCAGAGCCGCCGTCCCCACCGGGAGTGTCTTGTGGATGTTCCTTGCCCGCTCAGTGAGTTCCCGGGTGGATACCGCGACAGCCTTTACCATGCCGCCGGCTGTGATGGCACGAACCAGTTGATCCATGATCCGACTTCCTTTCTATGCGCCCCCCGCCGGGCCGCTCAGCGGCCTTTTTTTACTACGGGGAGCCAAACCTCATAGGCTGCGTTTTGGGGGTCTGCGTTCAGGTAGACCTCGATATCCGGCGCGTCCCCGTACTCATACCCGGAGGTGGGCAGCCATTCGGTGACAATACGCCGTTCCAAATCCTGAAGGGACTGGCCGGTCCCCTTCCCCGGGAAGATGGCCCAGGTAGCCGCGGGGACCGTATAGGTCTCCCATTCCCCGGCCTCCTGGGAGCTGGCTACGGCGATGAAGTACCGCCACTCCTCCCGGTCGCCGCAGGCGCTCACACCCAGCAGGCCCATAGGCGGGCTGTCCATCAGCTCCGCCAGACGCTGGATGGTGCCGTCTGCCGCCGCCTGCCCCCACATCCGGGGCACGGCCTCAAAATTTTTCTCCAGTTCCCGATCCAAGGGATGGGACACGCCCACAATACGGAACGCCTCCCGCTTCTCTACACGGTATTCCATTTCCTCCGCTCCTTTTACAGTAATCGTAAAGTGCAGAGGGGAGAAGGATTTCACCGGCGCGCCTGCGTCCCTGGCCGCGGATGGCGCTATGCCATGGAAGGCCTGGAACGCCCGGTTGAAGGCTGTAGGGGACTGGTAGCCGTATTTCAGCGCCACATCCACCACCTTCTCCCCGGCCAGGAGGTCCACCGCCGCCAGGGACATCCGCCGCCGCCGGATGTACTCCGACAAGGGCAGCCCCGCCAGATAGGCGAACATCCGCTGATAGTGGTATGCCGAGCAGCAGGCGATCTTTGCCAGCTCCCCGCAGCGGATTTCCTCCGTCAGATGCTCCTCCATATACCGGATGGTCCGGTTCAGCCCGTCAACCCATTCCATGCGCTGTCTCCTCCCTGCACGTTTCCCCTACCGTACCACACGGAGCGGCAGATGTCCTCTCTTTTTCTGCACGGATTGGAGAGTCTTATTCTGCCCCGGACGGGATGGCCTATGTAGCGGAGGTGTCTGTTTTTTCTGGCTTTTCCAGTTTCCAGCGGGCGTCCTTGATGGTCAGCAGACGCTGCTTCTTCTTCCCGCTGGCCATCTGCTCCTTGACCGCACGGCCGGTGGGCGTAGCGGCCAGGCCGCCCAGGGCGGTCTCGCGCAGCTCCACCGGCAGACGGCGGCCCACCTCCCCCATGGCGTCGATGACCTCGTCCGCAGGGATAAAGCTCTCAATACCGGCCATAGCCATGTCAGCGGCGGCGATGGCGTTCACCGCCCCGATCACGTTGCGCTTGACGCAGGGCACCTCCACCAAGCCCGCTACGGGGTCGCAGGCCAGGCCCAGCAGGTTCTTCAGCGCCATCGCCACGGCGTGGCAGATCTGCTCCCCGCTGCCGCCCCGCAGATGGACCAGTGCGCCCGCCGCCATGGCGGAGGCGCTGCCGATCTCCGCCTGACAGCCCCCGGCTGCGCCGGAGATGCAGGCCCGGTACGCGATTACCGCGCCGATGCCGCTGGCAGTGAACATGGCCTCCAGCATTTTCTCCTCCGACAGGTTCTCCCGCCAATACATGGGGATGAGTACTGCCGGCATTACGCCGCAGGCCCCTGCCGTGGGAGCCGCCACAATCCGGCGCATACAGGCGTTGCTCTCCCCCATGGACAGAGCCTCCGCGATGACCTGGGCGGTGAACTCCCCGCCAATGGGGTTTCCGCTGGCGGCATACTCCCGCATCCGCTTGCCCTGGCCGCCGACCAGACCGCTGAGGCTGCGCCGGTCGCCGGTGTAGACCTCGCTCGCCTCCTTCATCGTGTGCCAGGTCCGGGCCATCCGCTCCATGGAATTGCCCCGGGATACGCCCCGGTTGGCCATGTCCGTCTCCAATATGATCTCCCAGAAGGGCTTCCCCTCCCGCCGCGCGGCGGCGAGAATTTCCTGCATAGAATCTAAGTTCATGTCAGTCCTCCTTCTTGTAGTGGATGATCTGGAGGATACCCGGCTGCTTTTCAATCAGCTCCACGATGGGGTCAGGCACGGGGTCGTCCGTCTCAATAATCATCATCACGTTGCCGCCCTTGCTGCTGCGGTGCAGGCTCATGTTGGCCACGTTCACCCGGGCCAGCGCCAGGGCGTTGGTCACGTCAGTCAGGTTCCCCTGGTTGTCCATGTTCTGGACGATCAGCGTGTGGAAATCCCCGGAGAAGCTCACCCACACGCCGTCCAGCTTATCCACCATGATGCGGCCGCCGCCGGTGGAGCTGGCCTGCATCTTCAGGCGGTGGCCGGAGGCGCCCGTCACCTCCATCTTGACGCTGTTGGGATGGGCGTCCCGCAGGTCCACCTCGTCGAAGGAGAATTTCAGCCCCTCCTTGGCCGCGATCTCGAAGCTGGCGGGGATATCCAGATCGTCAGGGGCCATGCCCAACAGGCCGGCAATCAGCGCCTTGTCCGTGCCGTGGCCCACCCCGGTCTCAGCAAAGGAGCCATGCAGATGCAGCGCCGCCGTTACCGGCGGCTCCCCCAGCAGGGTGCGGGCCATGCGGCCGATGCGGACAGCCCCGGCGGTGTGGGAGCTGGACGGTCCCACCATGATGGGACCCATGATGTCAAATACATCAATCATGAGACAGTTCCTCCCAGTTTCTTTTGGTGAGGGTATTTTACCACAATCCCGGCGCGATAGCAACAGCATTCCAGGCCGCCGGCCCCGCTTTCTGCATAATTCCCAAGACGGCGCGCATATATATGGAGCATATCGGGATAGGGAGCGTGTTGGATCTTGAAGGGAAACATCGAGGAGCGGGCCTGCGAGCTGGCTACATATATTATTGAGAACCGCACCACCGTGCGGGAGGCCGCAAAACGCTTCGGTATTAGCAAGAGTACGGTACATAAAGATATCCAGGAGCGCTTGCCCCTCTACAACAGGAGCCTCTACCTTCAGGTCAAGGAGGTCTTGGATGAAAACAAGGCGGAGCGTCACATCCGCGGCGGGATCGCCACACGGCGCAAGTACCGCGGCGGGGAGTAGGCGTCCCGCAGGGAAGCCCCGGGGTAGGCTGCACGTCCGCCGGGGCTTCCGAATAGAATACAAGGAATACAGAGCAGGAGGAGACCAGCCATGAAACCTTGCCGCAAGCTACATCATCACCCCCGCCGGCAGCCGCCGGCGGGCCAAACCGCCGCCAACCGGCTGGCAGAGACGCCCGTCCACCGCTATATCCACCCGATCCGCACCGTGCGGCCCTACCAATGCACCACCACAGAGGATCTGCTTTCCTCTGTCCTGGAGGCCGTCTCCCGCCAATCCGACCAGATCGGGGAGCTGCTGCGCCGCATGGATAGAGACAATTTGGATACAAAGTAAACAAATGGTGACAGATTTCTCAGGGGGCTTGTGTTATATTTCCTTCTCAGGTATAATAGATAACTAATCGATCCTGTATAGCAGAGCAAGGAGCTTATAACCCATGAGCCGCAACAAACGAAAAACCTCGGCATGGCAGGCCATTGCCGTGACGACAATCTGCGTCCTATTTGTTATGACCGCCCTGGTCGGCCTCTACAAATGCTTTTCCCAGGAGCCGACCCTGGATAACGCGCCCCCTCTCACTGGGGACCCCGCCGCTCCCCAGGAGCTCCAGGGCGGGAAGAGGGGCAGCTCTGCCAATACCCTCTCGGCGGCCAGTGAGCGCAAGGAGCACTATTATACAATCCTCCTGGGCGGCCTGGACGACGAGAACGGCGGCAGCGACACCAATCTGCTGGTGGCGCTGGATGCGGATCAAAAGACGATCAACGTGGTCAGCCTGCCCCGCGACACCCTGCTGGACGTGTCCTGGTCGGTGAAGAAGCTGAACAATGCCTACCACCACGGCGGCATCAGCCAGACCCAGGCGGAGATCTCCCGCCTGCTGGGCATCCCGGTGGACTACTATGTCACCGTGGATCTGCGGGCCTTTGTGGAGCTGGTCGACGCCATTGGCGGCGTAGATTTTGACATCCCTGTGGATATGGACTATGACGACCCCTACCAGGATCTCCACATCCACTTCCAGCAGGGCCCGCACCATCTGGGTGGCGATGAGGCCCTACAGGTGGTCCGCTGGCGGCAGAACAACGACGGCACCGGCTACGCCACCGCCGATATCGGCCGCATCGGTACCCAGCAGGAGTTTTTGAAGGCTGTAGCCAAGCAGACCCTGCAAATTTCCAATTGGGACAAGGTCAGCGCCATGGCTGAAATCTTTGAGAAATGGGTAGAGACAGACTTGAAGCTGTCGAACCTGATCTGGATCGGGGAGCAGGCCCTGACCATCGGCAGCAGCAACATCACGTTTCACACCCTGCCCGGGGACGGCGCAGGGTATTACAAGGGCGGGTCCTACTACGTGCTGGATCCGGAGGCCACGCTGGAGATGGTGAATACATATTTTAACCCGTATAAGAATGATCTGACCATGGATGACCTGCACATCCTGGTCCCATGAGGAGGGATGCCTATGAAGCGTTATCTGTTGCCCCTGGTCCTGGCCGGCCTCCTTCTGGCGGGCGCCCCCGCAGCCTTAGCGGCAGCGGGGGATGCCTTTTCCCCGGTCCGCACCTATGAGGGGCAGTTTACCGACGTCGGCGCCGGGGACTGGTACTACAGCAACGTCAAGGCCCTCTATGAGCTGGGACTTACCAACGGCCAGGGCGGGGCGGACCGCTTTGCCCCCCAGGGCGACCTGTCTGTGGCGGAGATCCTGACCATGGCCGCCCGTCTGCGCAGCCTCTATGAGACCGGGGACTGCGAGGCGGGCCCCGGGGAATCCGCCGGCGGGCAGTGGTATGAGCCCTATGTGTCCTACCTCCAGGGGCTTCAGGTCATCGGGGATGAGTTCGAGGGCGCCTATGGCCGCCCGGCGGCACGGGCGGAGATGGCCTATGTCCTGGCCCGTACCCTGCCGGAGGAGCTCTTTGACCCCATCAACCAGGATATCGTGGCCGCAGGCTATGAGCGGGGGCTCTACATCACAGACGTTACCGGCAGCACGCCCTACCAGCAGGAGATCCTGCTCCTGTACGAGTGGGGGATTCTGGACGGCGCGGACCGGACAGGCTCCTTCTGCCCGAATGAAAATATCCCCCGCTGCCAGGCGGCGGCGATGGTGACACGGCTGGCCTACGGCAGCCTGCGTATCCGGCTGGACTGGGAACTCCCGCCCGCCTACAGCAAGCGCGGCACGGCCATGGCGGATCTGGTCGACAGCGACGGGACCTTCTACGCCGCCCCCGCGCCGGACGCGGCGCAGGAAATTGACGCCAACGTCCGGTATATGCTCTCCCAGGGGGAGCGGCGCATCGTCCTCCACTATCCGCCGGACTCCCTGGAGCGGGAAACTGTGGACGCGCTGACCCAGGCGTTCCTGTCCGCCGCCCGGCTGTACGTGGAGCAGACCTATAATAACGTGCTCTGCTCCTATTCCTCCCGGTCCGGCGTTGTGAGCATCAACTTTTCCAGCAGCCTCTATGAGATCAGCGAGGTTGACCGCTATCGGGAAGAAACAATGGAGCTGGCCGTCGCAGTCCACGACGGGCTGTGGGCTGCCGGGGACATCACGCAGGACATGACGGACTCCGAAAAGGCCCGCGTCTACTACACCTGGATCTGCAACCACTGCCGCTACGACTTCGCCAGCACGGACACTTCCATGAGCCACAGCGGCTACCGGGCCTTTGCGGAGGGGCTGGCGGTCTGCGATGGCTATACGGCGGCCTATAACCTGCTGCTGAAGCTGGAGGGCATCCCCTGCTCCACCGCCTCCACCGCCGACCACATCTGGACCGTGGCTGAGCTGGACGGGGAGAGCGTCCATATCGATACCACCTGGGGGGACCGGACCGGGTCCATCGCCTACCAGTACTTCGCGATGGCTGAGGCGGATTCCCTGGCGCGGTTCGCGTAACTGCCAATCCCGATCAAACAGGCACAGAGGGCTGGTTGTTTGGCAAAAGCCGGGCAGCCAGCCCTCTGTGAGCGCTTGTCCCCCGTCCCGGAGCCTCCCGGATTGTTCTGAAGCGAATTTTTTTAAAATACCCCTTGCTATCTGTGGGCAAATAGGATAGACTTGTGCTAATGCTCAAAAATAGGGCGCGGCAGGCCCGCGCGAAGGAGGCGCAGCACAGATGAGAAAGACGGCGATTATTACAGACAGCAACAGCGGGATTACCCGGGAAGAAGCGCAGCGCATGGATGTCCAGGTGGTGCCGATGCCCATTATCATTGACAACCAGATTTACTACGAGGGCGTAGACCTGTTCCCGGAGCAGTTCTACGGGTACCTGCGGGAGGGGCGCAGCGTGTCCACCTCCCAGCCCGCGCCGGACGACCTGACCAGCCTGTGGGACAGCGTCCTGGCGGAGGGGCATGAGGAGATTGTGTATATCCCCATGTCCAGCGGCCTGAGCAGCTCCTGCCAGACGGCGCTGATCCTGGCGGCGGATTACGGCGGGCGGGTGCAGGTGGCGGATAACCACCAGATCTCCGTACCCCAAAAGAACGCTGTGCGGGATGCCTGCGCCCTGGCGGATGCCGGCGCAGGGGCGGCGGAGATCAAGGCGCGGCTGGAGGAGGCCGGCGGGGACTCGCTGATCTATATCGGCGTGGACACCCTGGAGTACCTGCGCAAGGGCGGGCGGATCACCCCGGCTGTGGCGGCTATGGGGTCGGTGCTGGGGATCAAGCCCCTGCTGACCATCCAGGGGGAGAAGCTGGACACCTTCGCCAAGGTGCGGGGGACCAAGCGATGCAAGGCGCTGCTGCTGGAATCTATGCAGATGAGCGTGGCAGAATACCGGCAGCGGGGGCTGGACATCCGGGTGGACGCCTCCGGCAGCTTCGATGACAAGGATGATGAGCTGGAGTGGCGGGCTATGGCGGCCGATGCCTTCCCCGGCGAGCCAATCCAGTACGACCCCCTCACCCTCAGCATCAGCAGCCACACCGGCCCCGGGGCCTTTGCCATGGGGATCAGTCGGAAAATCGCATAGGATAAGGCCCCCACTGGCAGAGAGGAACCTCTCTGGCCGGCAGGGGCCTGTTTTTGACCGTATGCGTCAGCTGGCCGGATCAGGGATAGGGCGTGGGTGCAGCCGGAATATAGCCGTTTTTGAAATATCCGGTGACATTGTGGCGGCCGTAAACCTGCTCTGTACCCGCGGGGAAGAGGCTCTCGCCGCCTCTGACGCGGCTGAGAAGCTGCGACATCAGGGAGCGGTTGATCGAGCAGGAGCTTTTTACAAATTCGCTGACCGTATCCTGATAGCTGTCCTGGAGCTTCTTGGCGTAGTCCGCCATCTCCGTATCAGAAGCGCCCTGGTTGATGCGGGCCTGGGTGGCTTTTGAGATCTGCTTTGCAAGCTCCCAGCCCGCCGCACTCCGCTCGGCTTTGGTCATGATGGCCTCGCTGTACGTTTCCAGCCCCTTGTTCAGATCGTTGTATTCCTGCTCGCTGATTTCCCCGGCGGAGAAGGCATCGTCGATTTGCTTTCCGATACTGCCGAAATGTTCTGCAAGCTGTTCCTCGCTCATGCCAAAGGCCGTGGCAACCTCGATATTCGTGTCATTCTCGTCCATGAGGGAGGACAGCTTCCGGGCTGCTTCGGAGACGTCTGCGTTGGTAAATTGTGTGGATTCCTTTGGCTCCCACAGCTTCTTCCATTCGCTGCATGGAAACTGCTCCATCCTGGGGGGCGCCACGGACGGCGCTTGGCAGCTAATCTCTACGACGTCCCGGCCGGGCTGCCGCTGGGAGATATCCACCTTGACCTCTGCGGCTCTCTGCTCCAGCCGGGTTCGCTGCTCATCCGGGATCACGGCCGGAGTTTGTTTTGGGCTGGCGCTGTAGAAAATTCCTGCGCTGCGGCTGATATTCATAATATGCTCATCCTTCTGCAATGTTGGAAATATAGCCGGGATCAGTCGCCGAAGCTGATGCCCAGCAGCCGGGCCTCCTTGACAATGGATGCCTCCGGGTCTACCGTCTTCAGCTTGCCGGCAACCTCCTCCAGGGGCACCTTCACGATTTCACGGTTCTTATAGCCCACCATGAAGCCGAATTCGCCCTTGAGGATCAGCTTGCCGGCCTCGCTGCCCAGGCGGCTGGCGAAGACGCGGTCGTAGGGGCAGGGGCTCCCGCCGCGCTGGGTGTGGCCGGGCACGGTGACGCGGACCTCCAGGCCGCAGCGTTTGCCCAGCTCCTCAGCGATCTCGTAGGAGACGGAGGGGGACTTGCGGTTGGCCAGCTTCTTCTTGTATTCCTTCTTGGATAGGGCCGCGTCCTTCTTGGAGATGGCGCCCTCCGCCACCGCCAGGATGGTGAAGCGGCTGCCGCCGTTGTGGCGCTCCTTGATCTTTTTAGCCAGCTTATCTACGTCGTAGGGGATCTCGGGGATCAGGATGATGTCCGCGCCGCCGGCAATACCCGCATTCAGCGTCAGCCAGCCCACCTTATGGCCCATGACCTCCACAATGAAGATCCGGCCATGGGAGGCGGCGGTGGTGTGGATGCAGTCGATGGCCTCGGTGGCCACGTTCACCGCGCTCTGGAAACCGAAGGTCATATCGGTGCCCCACAGGTCGTTGTCGATGGTCTTGGGGAGGGTGATGACGTTGAGTCCCTCCTGGCGCAGGAGGTTGGCGGTCTTATGGGTGCCGTTGCCGCCAAGGATGACCAGGCAGTCCAGCTGGAGCTTGTAGTAGGTCTGCTTCATGGCGGCAACCTTGTCCACGCCGTCGGGGCCGGGGACCTGGATGGTCTTGAAGGGGGTGCGGCTGGTACCCAGGAAGGTACCGCCCTTGGTGAGGATGCCGGTAAAGTCCGCGTACGTCAGCAGGCGGAAACGGCCATAGATCAAGCCCTGGTAGCCGTCCAGGAAACCGTAGATCTCTGCCGGTTCGTCCGCGTTAAACAGCGCCTTGGCGACGCCCCGCATGGCCGCGTTCAGGGCCTGGCAGTCCCCGCCGCTGGTCAACATGCCGATTCGTTTCATGGGAAGCCCTCCTTTAAAGTCCGCGGCATCCCACCTGTTGGCGGGACCCGTGTAATAGATTGATGGCGTGTTTATTATAAAACATTTTCTCCCATTGTACAAGATCCAAACAGGGTGCGCGGCAGAAAATTGCCGCGCACCCTGTTTTTTGTTCCATTTTTACCGGATATGCAGCAGCCGGGCCAATACATCCCCCTTGGGCATCATTTTCAAATCCTCACGGGTAATCATCCGCAGGGCGATGACCAGGATGAAGTAAACCAGCGCCGCCGCGCCTACAGCCAAAGCCGTACACAGGGAGGATTTCACATATCCGCCGGTGATGGTACGGCTGAGCAGCCCGTAAACCGCCCAGGCCGTCCCCCCCATGGCGACAGAGGCCAGCGCGGGCTTGGCAAAAATCAGGAAGTAGTTGGGCTTCTTCTCCAGCAGGCGGTGGACAATCGCCAGGTTGAGCACCGCGATGAGCAGGTAGCACACCAGTGTCCCGATGGGCGCGCCCTTGATGTTGATCTCCGGGTCCGCCACCAGGAGGTAGTTGATGAGTACCTTCACGCCGCCGCCGATGAGCATGGTATAGATCGGCAGGCGGACCTTGCCGTGGGCCTGCATGATGGAGTTGGTCAGGAGCATGATACAGACGAAGATGGACGCAACACCCAGCATCTGCAAATGGTAGGTGGCTGCGATGGCCGTCTCCCGCCGGGCGGGGTACAGCAGCAGCAGGATCGGCCCGGCCAGCACCGACAGCCCCACCCCGGCGGGGAGGGCCAGCATGGCAATTAGGCGGAAACTGGTGGTGACGACCCGGTTGACCTCCCGGTGGTCCCTGCGGGCCACCGCCACCGAAACAGCGGGGATCAGGCTCACCGCCACAGCGGGCAGGAAGGCCGCGGGCAGGTTGAACAGGGTGCTGCTGAAGGTGTACTGTCCATAGAGGGCCGCGGCCTCCCGCTCCTGGAGGCCCAGCACGTTCTGGAGCTGGCCCAGGATGATGGTCTGGTCCAGCAGGTTTAAGAGGCTCATGCCGGCCTGGCCGATGGTGATGGGGATGCCCAGCCCCAGCAGGCGGCGGAGGATGACGCCGTGGCTCTGGGGCACGTCGGTCCCCCAGAGGATGGGGCCCCGGTTTTTCCGGTAGTTGCGCACCATGTACAGCATGGCCAGCACCGTACCGGCGCTGACGCCCACAATGGCCCCTGCCGCGCCGATCTCAAGGGGCTGTCCGGCGTGGATCAGGTATCCTGCCAGGGGCAGGCCGATCACCAGCTTGAAGAGCGCCTCGATAAACTGGCTGACCGCCGTAGGCACCATGTTCTGCCGTCCCTGGGCGAAGCCCCGGTAGGCGCACATGATGGATACGCAGATGACCGATACGCCCAGCGCCTTGATGGGCCAATAGGCCATGGAGTTGTGCATGATCCCGGCCAGCTGCTCGGTAAACAGCAGCATGGCCGCAGTCCCGGCAATGCCCAGGGCCACAAACAGCGCCATCGCGGTGTTGAAGCAGCGCCGCATCTGGGTCCGGCGGCCTGTGGCGTTGGCCTCGCTGATGAGCTTGCTGAGCGCCAGGGGCAGGCCGGCCGTGGACAGGGTGAGCAGGAAGGCGTAGATATTATACGCGCTCATGAAGTGGGTAACGCCCTCGTCCCCCAGGATGTTGTTGAGCGGTATTTTATAGAATGCGCCGCAGATCTTGACGAACACCGTGGATACGGCCATCACTGTGACACCGCCCATAAAGGACTGCTTGTTTTCTCTGGACATGGATTCCCCTCTTTTACCGGTCAAAATGCGGGGCGGGTGCGCCCGCTCTCAGAAAGTATACGCTGCCAGCAGGGGGAGACATTCCCCCTGCCGGTCTTTTTTTGCATGGTATCCTGTTTTAGCATGATTTGTGGGCCGGATCTGACAGATCGTGTGCTTTACTGGCCCATTTCGCCAGCTTGTTCGTGAGTTTCCATTCGATAAAATAGTACGACGCGCTGGCTGCTGCGATATGAATCAGAGCGACAAATACCAAAAACCAGGCGGATGTGACATCCATATTGATCCAGCCGGATATGAGAAGCAGGTGCAGCGTCAGGTATATTGGGAAGTTCCATAAATACATACTGAAGGAAATATTACCCAGCCACTTTACCATTTTTGACGAGCACAGCCTGTTTATCCAGCGGCAGTCATGCAGGAGCAGTATGACGC
>JAAWKB010000057.1 GCA_022797115.1 Oscillospiraceae bacterium | reverse complement strand
TAGAAGAGGGCGTTGTAGATGTTGGCCGCCCGGTTGTCAAAGGCGGGGAACAGGAACCCCAGCTCCGGCGCGGAGACGATCTGCCCGGCGGTACAGCTGTGGAACTCATTTTCCCCTGGGAAATAACCCAGCTCCGGCTTCCCGTCCTTGACTGGGCAGACGCAGCAGAGGATGTACTGGAACACGGTCTCGGAATCGCCGGGCTGGTCGTCCCCGCCCCGGGAGGGCACGTCGTAGGCGTCGTGGGCCAGGAGGATCAAATAGTTGCTCTCCCCCATATCCAGCGTTTCGATGACCTTTTGATAGAATGCCTGGCGGATTTCGCCGTCCCGCAGCCCCGACTCCCGCAGGGCGGAGAGCAGACGGTGCTCCTCGCTGTCCATCACCTGCTCCGTGGAGAAGACAATATCGATCAGGTTCCGGCCCAGCGTACCGGACAGGGATTTTTTCAGGAGGCTGAGATATTTCTCCGCCTCATCCTGGGGCATACGGCCCAGGGACTCGTCCAGATAGGAGACAACCTCCCGCGCTGTGTTGACATAGCACCCATAAATGCGTCTGACAGCGCACTTTTCCGGACGGAAACGGCGGCGCAGCTCGCCCAATTCTTTTTGGTTCATATCGGATGGTACCTCGCCTTTCATGATACATGCACAATCGCCCGCGGCGGCCCGCGCCGCCTGCTGTGGACGGACTGCTTGCCCTATTGTACCGGAAAATGGTGGAGAATGCAATCCTTGCCTGTTGTTTTGGGAACGCTCTGCATAAAAAAGTTTCCCCCGCCGCCAAGCTGGCAGCGGGGGAAAGCGGATCAGTGGGTGGTCCCCATGACCTCCCGGACGTCCTCCGGCTGGTTGACAATCGCCTCAATGGCATATTCCAACGCCTTTGCAATGGTCTCCAGGGATGCGCTGGGAGTGCCGTTGCTCTTCTCCACAACCTGCTCATTGGCAAAGGGGACGTGGATGAAGCCAGCCCGGATATGGGGATATTTGGTGGCCGCCAGGTGCAGTACATTATACATCACGCAGTTGCACACATAGGTGCCAGCCGTATAGGAGATGTGGCAGGGGATGCCGTGCTCCCGCACATTCTTGACCATCGCCTTTACCGGGATCGTGGCGAAATAGGCGGTGGGGCCGTCCGCCTGTAGGGGCTGGCCCACAGGCTGCTCCCCTGCGTTGTCGGGAATCCTGGCTTCTGCCAGGTTGATCCCCACCTGCTCAATGGTCACGCAGGAGCGTCCGCCTGCCTGGCCGATGTTCAGCACGACGTCCGGCTGATGGGCCTGGATGCCGGCCTCCACCGCAGGGCCGCTTTTGGAGAACACGGTGGGGATTTCCAGCTTGATGATCTCCGCGCCTGCAATGGTCTCCGGGAGAAGCTTTACCGCCTCATAGGCGGGGTTCACCTTCTCGCCGCCGAATGGGTCAAAACCAGTCACCAAAATCTTCATATCTGTCCTATCCTTTCATTTTTTCCAGTGGGAAAATCAGCTCAATAGAGGGCAGCTGGATATTGCTGCGGCAGTCGTAGAGTTCCATGGACTCGACATCGCCCTTTAGCCGGTAGCCGGAGGCAGGGAGCCAGGTCTCCATAAAATAGTGCTTGGCCCTGGCCACGGACAGCGCCAGGTCGTTGGGGACCTTGAACTTCACATGAATCTCCGCATAGTCCCCGGGCTCCAGCTCGACGACCGTGACAGCCTCCGGCTGGCTGGCCTTGTCCACAAGGTCGCCCACAAAGTACCGGAAGCGCCCGGCCTCATCCGGGTTGTGGAAGATCACCAGAGTCCCGCTGGGGTCGGAGCGCGCCGCAAGGGAATCCCGCACCGCATAAAACTGCTTTTGCAGCTTCCGGACGTCGGTCTTATAGGAACGCTTTTCGGTCGTCGTTTGCAGGCCGGCCACAAACCGGCTGGCCTCATAGCACTCGACCGCAACTGTGATCTGCTTTTTTTTCAGGAAAGAGAACATAGGCCCCTCCGGCAAGTTTCAGACCGCCGGCTGGCCGTCCTTCATAATCAGGGTATCGTCTGCGTAAATAGTAGGAAACTGGAAGACCAGATCGAAATGCCCTGCCGCGTTGTGGACGCCGCCAAGGGACAGGTTCCGCCCCATACCGATATGGAAGGTGGTAAAGGCGGATTCGTCCTCAATATAACAATTCCCCACACAGCGGGAGAGCTTGTTCAGGCCGATCCCCAGCTCCCCGGCCACGTAAATGCCGGGGTCGCCAAAGGAATCCATGTAACGCTTCAGCTCCGCGCCGGTCTCCCCGTCGATCTGCACCAGCCGGCCCTCCTGGAAGGTAAGCGGGATGGGGGCGGCGGGGCGGCCCAGATAGCCCAAAGAGCCGTCCACAACAGCCCGCCCGCTGGTCTGGGTCTCCTCAATGCCAATATAGATCTCAAAGCTGGAGGAGCCAACCTTGCCGGGCCGGTCGGCCAGGCCGTTAAACAAGCCCGGCTGCCTGCCCCGCTTGCCAAAGGACAGGTCTGTCCCCAGGGCAGTGGTGATGTGGATGCGCCCGGCCTGCCGCAGGGCCTCCAACATCCCGTGCCCCGTGCGCCCGGCCTCCTCCGGGTCCATAGACATGAAGTCAAACGCCAACGCCGGCTGGCCGTTATTGCTGGAGAGGGGGAGGGAGAGGAAACGTCCCCCCTGGGACAAAACCTCCTGGGTGATGCGGTTGGTCACAAGGGAGAAGCTGGTCGCCCCAATGATGACATCATTTTGCAGGACAAAATCCTTCATGGAATGGAAGACGGAGCCGGGGTGGGAGTGGCGCTCCTGAATCGTCAGCAGCGCCACCACTGCGCCGCAGCGGTCAGCCGCCGCACGCAGGGCCAGGCTCTCTTCCACATGGCGTTCATCTGAAATGATCAGGACCTTTTCCCCGGGCTGGACCCGGCACCAGCGGCTTATAACGGTATGGGCGCCTGCCTCCAGAGATAACACTGGGTACACAACCTTTCAACGGGATCAGCAGACGGCCTGCGCCATGCAGACTATCTGCTGTCTGCGAGATGACAAACGGGCTCTTGGGAATCAGAAGTGGACGGCGATAAACATGTAGATCAGCTGGAAGGTCAGCATAATGGCGGAGGGGATGATCTGCATCTTGATGATGGAATACTTGTCCTTGACCTCCAGGTACACCCCGGGCACAATGTTGAAGTTGGCGGCCATGGGGGTCAGCAGGGTGCCGCAGTAGCCGCAGGTCATGGCCAGCGTGACCATGTAGAGCGGGTTGCCGCCCAGGCTGATGACAAAGGGGACGCCGACGCCAACCGTCATCACGGTGATAGCGGCAAAGGCGTTGCCCATGATGATCGTGAAGAGCATCATGCCGAGGGCATAGGCCACAATGCCGACATAGATGTTGCCGGCGGGGATAATCTTGCCGAACAGGGCGCTGAACGCATCACCGACGCCGGCCTTGGTGAACACCGCGCCCAGGCAGCTGAGCAGCAGGGGCATGATGTATACCGCGCTGGTCATATCCAGGAACCGGCGGCCTTCCTCCAGGAAGACCATGGGCTTGTTCTCCCGGTTCCAGATGGTGAGGATGATCACGCCGAAGATCGTGGCGAAGAGGGAGCCGATCAGGGAGCTCCAGGAGGGCAGGAAAATAGAGATCAGGATGGTGAACACGCCAGCGCCGAAAGCGGGGATGAAAAGCTTCATGCCGATCCGCTTGAAGTTGCGCAGCTGCTCCTCCTTGGGGGCGGCCTCCAGGTTGCCGCGGCGGACCAGCTTCAGCCCGGCGGGGATGCAGATGATGGCGACAAGGATGCCGCTGATCAGCGGCGGCAGCCACTGGCCAAAGGCGACCACAACGCCCAGCAGGGACCAGAACAGGCCCGTAGGGAGATAGTACTTGTTGTCCTTCTTCATCCAGGCCCGGACGCCGCAGTAGATGCAGAAGAGGCCGGAGAGGATGTACATGAACTGGACCAGCTTCGCGGAGATCGTGACCTCCGCATCCATAAAGTAAGCAAACATCTGAAAAATCCTCCTTCCGTTATCTGCGGGTCTTCTGGACAGCGCCGTAGCACTTCTTGCTCACACGGGTGTCCACGATAATGGTGTAGACTGCGGCCATCAGCATGGCAAAGGCGGCTACGGGGATCTGGACGCGGACGATCTGCATCACATCCACTTCATAGCCGATGTTGGCCAGGGTGGACTGGATGAGCAGCACGGACGCGTTGGCGGCAAAGCAGCACTGGCCGAAGAAGTTGCCCACATTGTAGTGCATACCGTAGAGGGCTTTCATGGCCTCCTCGTGCTTCTCGGCCACGGCCTTGCCGTTGGACTCAACAATACCTACGGTCATGGGCATCAGGATGGGGCGGACGTAGGCAGGGACGCTGCCGATGGGGATCTTGAAGATGATGAAGAACTCGTGGGCAATCCCCCACACAGCCATCAACATACCGGTGCTCAGGCCCTGGAGCTTCCGGATCAGCTCCGCGCCGGCCTCCTTCAGGCCGTTGCGCTCCAGCGTACCGGTCAGGATCATCAGGATCAGCGTAATCAGCTGGGTACGGTTGGCGACAAAGGTGCTGCCCACGGTTTCCAGCAGCTCGACGGGAGGGATCTGCCCGCATATGGCGGTGACAATCGCGGAGACAAAGATGATTGCAATCGGCTCCAGCTTGAGGGCAAAGCCGACAATCACAACCAAGACGCCCAGTAAACTCAACATAAACTTACTCCACTCCTTATTTCATCACAATTTTGCGAAAGATAAATGCACAAAAAATTATAAAATAATTATTGTTTTTTGTCAATTAGGGGAAGTGTTTAAAAAATTTATCGATTTTTGTATAAAATCCCAAGGGAGTTATTGTGATTATGCACAAGGGCGCCATACCGGGGACCGGAGCCGCAGAGAGGGGATCTGCGGCGGAGCGTCCGCGGATGGCGGACGGTATGGGAAAATACTACTTGCCGCAGGCGGATATGGCTGGTATAATCGGGGGGAACGGTCCGCCTGTATTCTGCGCGGGCGGACAGAGGGAGGTGTTTATGGCAAAAGAAATTGATTGGAGCGAGTGGCTGGCCCCGGACGCATCCCCCACGCTGTGGCGGCAGATGCAGCTGGTGCTGCGCCTGAGCGTCCCCGCCATCCTGGCGGAGGTCAGCTCTATCGCCATGCAGTACATCGACTCGGCCATGGTGGGCTCCCTGGGAGCCAACGCCACCGCGGCCATTGGCCTGGTGTCTACCACGACCTGGCTCTTCGGCGGCCTGTGCATTGCCCTGGTCACGGGCTTCTCGGTCCAGATTGCCCAGATGATCGGCGGCGGGCGGCGGGATGAGGCCCAGGCCGTCCTGCGACAGGGGCTGATGGCGGCGCTGGCCTTCGGGCTGCTCTTCGGGGCGGCGGCGGTGGGGATCAGCGGCGGCCTGCCCCACTGGCTGGGCGGCGCGGCGGACGTGTGCCCGGATGCGTCCCGGTATTTCCTGATCTACGGCTGCGCGCTCCCCTTTGTCCTGCTGCGGCAGGCGGCGGGGAGTATGCTCCAGTGCAGTGGGGATATGCGCACCCCAAGCCTGCTCAATATCCTGCTGTGCGCCCTGGATGTGGTGTTCAACAGCCTGTTTATCTTCCCCACCCGGACGGTGTCCCTGTTTGGCGCGGCCTTTACCATGCCCGGGGCCGGGCTGGGGGTGGCCGGCGCGGCCCTGGGGACTGCCTCCGCTGAAATGGTTACTTCCCTGTTGATGCTGTTCTTCCTCTGTTTCCGTTCCCCGGTCCTGCGGCTGGTGAAGGGGGTCCCCTGGCGGCTGGAGCGCCAGTGCCTGCGCACAGCGGCGCGGCTGGCCCTGCCGCTGGCCCTGGAGCGTGTCATCCTCTGCGGGGCACAGATCGCCAGCACCCGCATTGTTTCCTCCCTGGGGACGATCGCCGTAGCGTCCAATTCCCTGGCGGTGACAGCGGAGAGCTTCTGCTACATGCCGGGCTATGGCATCGGCTCCGCCGCCACCACCCTTGTGGGGCAGAGTGTCGGCGCCCAGCGGAGGGATCTGGCCCAGCGGTTTGCCCGGCTGAGCACGGCGCTGGGCGTGGTGGTGATGACCTGCACCGGTGTGCTGATGTTCCTGGCCGCGCCCTGGATGTTCACCCTGCTGACGCCGGACCCCGCGATCCGGGAGCTGGGGGCCTACGTGCTGCGGATTGAGGCATTTGCTGAGCCGCTGTTTGCCGCATCCATTGTGGCGGCGGGCGCGCTGCGGGGGGCGGGGGATACGCTGGTGCCCTGCATGATGAACCTGGTGAGCATGTGGGGCGTGCGGATCACCATGGCCGCCTTCCTGGCCCCGCGTCTGGGACTGGCCGGGGTCTGGCTGGCTATGTGCGTGGAGCTGTGCTTTACCGGGGTGATCTTCCTCGTCCGCCTGCTGCGGGGGAAGTGGCTGGACGCCTGTGTGGTGCGGCGGACGGAGGCCCGCTGAAGCCGGCCTGCCTTCGCGGCCATAGAATATGAAAACCAGCCTGCGCCAAGTACTATTCTGGCGCAGGCTGGTTGTTTGAAAACGGGAAAGCGGATGTGTCAGTTGAAATGAGGGGCAGCATCCGCCGCCGCCCGCTCTTCCATTGTCCCGACACAGCGGTTGATCGGCAGGCCGCTGGCGTAGAACTTGGCCTCATAGTCGGTCATGACACCCTGGGGGCCGTTGGCGTGGAGATCCCTTGTGACCTCTGAGAGCTGATAGCCCGCCGCAGGGAACTCCAGGACGGAAAACTCGAAGAGGGGCTGGTTGTCCGTCTTGAAATGGATCTGCCCGCCCGGCCGCAGTACCTGCCGGTAGGTAGACAGGAATCCACGGTGGGTCAGCCGCCGCTTGGCCTGCCGGTTGTGGGGCCAGGGGTCGCAGAAGTTGATATAAATGCGG
Organism: Oscillospiraceae bacterium; assembly: GCA_022797115.1. Classification (GTDB taxonomy): domain Bacteria; phylum Bacillota; class Clostridia; order Oscillospirales; family Oscillospiraceae; genus Pelethomonas. The sequence continues at coordinate 8,100 of JAAWKB010000057.1, read as the reverse complement.
TCCACCTCTCCGGGGGCGAAGTAGTCCGGCAGCAGGGCCGCGTCCCCCACCACAAAAAATACGTTTTTCAGTTCCAGCGCCATGGCCCGCTCCATCGCGACGACCAGGGCGTCCGGGACCTTTTCAATTGCAATAAACAGGATCTCCGGATGCTGCTGGGCAGTTTCCACGGTGAAGCGGCCCTTGCCACAGCCCAGCTCCAGGCGCAGCTCCGCCGCCGCAGGCATCAGCGACTCCCGCCAGCGCCCCTTCAGGGCAAAGCCATCCTGAACGCGGCAGGCCGTGCATCGCTCCATCCGGGGGAGCAGGTTCTTTTTTTTCCGCATCCGCATTGGGATTTACCTCCAGCGATGTGATCGATTGATTGTATCACGGACGGCTGGAAAAGACAAGTACGGAAATGCGGGTAGACGCGGGCCGCTGTCAGCCCCGCATTTGCAGCTCCCGCTCCCGCTGGCGCAGCCCCTGGTCGTAGCCCGCAATCTTACTGTTGAGGCGGTCCAGGGAACGCTGCATCTCCGCCATGCGGGCGACCATCTGGTCCCGCTGCTCCACCAGGATTGCCTTGCGCTGCTCGACAGTGCTCTCGCCCTGGCGGAACAGGGCCACGTAGGCGGTCAACGCCTCAATCTGCACGCCGGCAGAGCGCATACACTTCATCAGTTCGATCCACCGGCAGGAGTCCTCGTCGTAATCGCGGATGCCGCCCTTGGTCCGGGGGACTGGCGGGAGCAGGCCAATCCGCTCGTAGTAGCGCAGGGTATCGGCGGTGACGCCGTATTTCCGGCTTACCTCGGCAATGGTCATCAGAACAAGTCCCTTCCTTATGCGCCGAACAGCTCCGCCGCCAGCCGCATATTCTCCACAGCCGGTACGCCGAAGGGGCAGCGCTGCTCGCAGGACCCGCAGGCGATACAGTCCCCTGCTTTGGCAGGCAGGGCGGCGTAGTGCTCCCGCACCGTCTCCGGGACCTCCCCCTGGGCCCGGGAAAGGTTCAGGAACTTGGTCACGGTGGCCACGTCGATCCCCTGGGGGCACGGGGCGCAGTGGCCGCAGTACATGCAGTGGCCCTTCCAGCTGATCTTGGGCATGGCCGCCAGGGCGGCGGCATAGTCCCGCTCCTCCGCAGAGGCGTCCTCATAGGCAATGCTGTTTTTCAGCTCATCCACCGTCCGGGCCCCGCACATGACGCAGGCCACTGCCGGACGGGTGAGGGCATAATGGAGGCACTGGTGGGGGGTGAGGGCTTTCCCCGCCGGGCTGAGCTCCCCGCTGAGCAGGTCGCCGCCGCCAAAAGCCTTCATTACCGTGATGGCGACGCCCAGGCGCTGGCATGTCTCATACAGCTCCTGGCGCAGGGGGTCCATGTTGACCAGGGGCTGGGCGTAGTTCTTTGCCGCCCACAGTTCCTCAATATCCTCGCTGGCGGGCTGGAGGTCGTAGCAGGGGTTGACGCTGAACATCAGCACGTCAACCAGCCCCGACTTCACCGCCGCCAGAGACACCTCCGGGTTGTGGCTGGACAGGCCGATGCAGCCGATGGTCCCCGCCTTCTTCAGCTCCAGGGCGTAGTCCATCACGCCGCCCAGCACCTGCTCCCAGTCCGACATGGCATCCACGTAGTGGATCATCCCGACCTCCACATGGTCTGTCCCCAGCCGGCGGAGCTGGTCTGCAAAGCCCTCCTTGACCTCCGCCAGATCCCGGGTGCGCTTGTACTGGCCGTCCCGCCAGATGGTACACAGATGGGCCTGGAGGACAAATTTCTCCCGCCGCCCCCGCAGGGCCAGGCCCAAGCTGTCCCGGAACTCCGGGTTGGGCGTGTAGAGGTCGATGCAGTTGACGCCGGCGGCCTCCATTATGTCCACCATCTCCATCACCTGCTCCGGGCTCTTGCCCAGGAACCCCTCACAGCCTATGCCGATTTCACCGGTCTGGATGCCGGTCCTTCCCCAGGTACGTGTCTGCATGGTCCATCGTCTCCTCTCAAAATTGTCATATGCAGGCTGTTATCCCTATGACAGTACCACTTGGAGTCTACTCCAAGTCAAGCCTTTTTTGAAAAATTGCCGCTTATCGGGCAAACCAATACCCAATGATGGGGCCGAGAAAGATTGCAAGATAGATGAGGGTGATCCAGGGCTGATAGTCGATGTAGAACGCCCGGAAGGACAGGCTCCAGGGGTGCTTGATGAGGACCCACCCGAATACATCAAACAGGATGCAGATCCCCGCCCAGACTGCGCCGGTGGCCAGCGCCTCTGCCAACAGCGGCTGCTCCAGGCCGTTCATATACAGATAGCCGAACAGGGAAAACAGGAGGATGTTGTAAAGCGGGTGCCAGGGCTTTGCCCTTTCGTAGCCCTCCCCCATGAAGCTGCTGTCCATCGGCTTCATATGGAGGACGTAAATATTGAATACAGTATGTAATATTCCGACGATTGTCACCAGTATGTAGCATATCCAGAACCAGAGCATAGACATTCCGAGGTTTTGCATAGGCGGTTTCCTCCTTCCGGCGTGTGTGCCCATGTGATAAAAACACCGCGATATGCCTGGCATACCGCGGCGTTTTTCTGCTTATTTGGCGGGCTTGGCGATCAGGTTGACCAGCTTGTTTTTGACGTGGATCACCTTTACGACCTGCATCCCCTCCAACGCACGGGCAACCTTGTCCAAAGCCTTGGCGGCCTCCACCACGGCGGCCTCATCGCTGTCCACCGGGACAACAATGGTCCCGCGGAGCTTGCCCTGGACCTGGACAGCCATCTCCGCTGTGGAGGCGGCAGTCTTGCTCTCGTCGTAGGCGGGCCAGCCCATCTGGCAGATCATTTTCCCCGTCCCGGCGGCGAAGCCCAGGCTCTCCCACAGCTCCTCGCAGAAGTGGGGAGCAAAGGGGCTCAGCAGCAGCAGCAAGGTGCGCATGTCGCCCTTGGAGCAGCCGTTGGCATAGAAGTCGTTGACCAGGGCCATCATGGCGGCGATGGCGGTATTGAACTTCATGGCCTCAATGTCGCCGGCCACCTTCTTGATCGTCTTATGGATGCCCGGCTCGTTGGCGGGCGTATACCCGTCGCTGTCCGTCAGGTTCTCCGCCAGGTTCCACACCCGGTCCAAAAACCGCTTGCAGCCCTTCACCGCGTTGTCGGACCAGGCGGCGGCCTTCTCAAAGTCCCCGATAAACATGATATACATGCGCAGGGTGTCTGCGCCGTATGCCTTCACAATATCGTCCGGGTTGACCACATTGCCCCGGCTCTTGCTCATCTTCTCGCCGCCCTCGCCCAGGATCATGCCGTGGCTGGTGCGCTTCTGATAGGGCTCCTTGGTGGGGACAACGCCGAGATCATAGAGGAACTTGTGCCAGAAGCGGGAGTAGAGCAGGTGCAGGGTGGTGTGCTCCATGCCGCCGTTGTACCAGTCCACCGGGGACCAGTAGTCGAGGGCTTCTTTAGAAGCCAAAGCCTTGTCGTTGTGGGGGTCCATATACCGCAGGAAGTACCAGCTGGACCCGGCCCACTGGGGCATGGTGTCGGTCTCCCGGCGGGCAGGGCCGCCGCAGCAGGGGCAGGCGGTATTCACCCAATCGGTCATCTTGCTGATGGGGCTCTCGCCGTCGTCGGTGGGCTCATAGCTCTCCACCTCCGGCAGCAGCAGGGGCAGCTGATCCTCCGGCAGGGGCTGCCAGCCGCATTTCTCACACCACACCATGGGGATCGGCTCGCCCCAGTACCGCTGGCGGGAGAAGACCCAGTCGCGCAGCTTGTAGTTGACCTTGGCTGTGCCGATGCCCTTCTCCTCCAGCCATTTGGTGACGGCGGGGATGGCGTCCTTGACGGTCAGGCCGTTGAGGAACTCCGAGTTGACCAGGATGCCGGTCTCATCCTTGGCGGTGAAGGCGGCCTTCTGCACGTCCTCGCCGCCGGAGACCACCTCGATGATGTCACAGCCGAACTTCTTGGCAAACTCCCAGTCCCGCTCGTCGTGGGCGGGCACGGCCATGATCGCGCCGGTGCCGTAGGTGGACAGGACGTAATCGGAGATGAAGATGGGGATTTCCCGGCCGTTGACCGGGTTGACGCCCTTCACGCCGTCCAGGCACACGCCGGTCTTCTCCTTGTTCAGCTCCGTCCGCTCCAGATCGCTCTTGGAGGCGGCGGTGCGCTGGTAATCCTGGACCGCCCCGGCGTTTTGCAGCAGGGGCATCCACTTCTTAATGAGCTCATGCTCCGGGGAGAGCACCATATAGGTGGCCCCGAAGAGGGTGTCCGGCCGGGTGGTGAAGACCACGATATCGTCGCCGGTGGTGGACTTGAAGACGACCTCCGCGCCGGTGGAGCGGCCAATCCAGTTCTTCTGCTGGGTCTTGACCCGCTCGATGAAGTCCAGGCCGTCCAGATCGTCAATGAGCCGCTGGGCGTAGGCGGTGATCTTCAGCATCCACTGGCTCTTCTCCTTGCGGATGACGGGGGAGCCGCATCGCTCGCACACGCCCTCCACAACCTCCTCGTTGGCCAGCACGCACTTGCAGGAGGTACACCAGTTCACTGGCATGGTGGCCTTGTAGGCCAGGCCCTTCTTGTAGAGCTGGAGGAAAATCCACTGGGTCCATTTGTAGTAGTCGGGATCTGTGGTGTCCACCACACGGTCCCAGTCAAAACCGAAGCCCAGCCGCTTGAGCTGGCTGGTGAAACGGGCAATGTTCTGCTTGGTGACTACGGCGGGGTGGATGTGGTTTTTGATGGCGTAATTCTCCGTGGGCAGGCCGAAGGCGTCGAACCCCATGGGGAAGAGGACGTTATAGCCGTCCATCCGCTTCTTCCGGGTGACGATGTCCATGGCGGTATAGGGACGGGGATGGCCCACATGGAGGCCCTGGCCGGAGGGGTAGGGGAACTCGATGAGGCCGTAGAACTTGGGCTTGCTGCTGTGGTCGTCCGCGGCGTAGGCCTTGGCGTCCTCCCACCGCTTCTGCCACTTGGGCTCAATGGCTGCAAAATCGTACTTCAAAACAAATCACACTTTCTTCCTATGGTGTCCGGACAAATCCGGCAAATCTCATACGGGCTGTATTATATCGGATTTTTTGCCAGATTGCAAGGAAAATTCCGGGACGCCTTTCAAAGAGAGTTGATACGATAGCAGCCTTGTGCTATAATGAAACCGGGAGCCATGGAGGATAAAAAATTTACAAGGGTGGGGGACAAAACCGGCTTGATAGAAACGGAGGTATAGGTTTTGGAAAGGATCAAATGTTTGGGGAGCTATCAAAAGGGCGTATTGCTTTTTATGATTGCTATGGTTCTGATATTCACCGTTCTGTATCCCACGACCATCGCCAGGGAGGGGTTTGCATATAAGAATGCGATTCTTATTCCGAATTCTGAAAATGGCAGTACGGTGTATTCTGGCAAAATCCAAGGGAAACAGGCCGAGTTTACCGTGTGTGAAGACAAGACGGTGTATTTTCAATATGATGATAAAACATACGGTCCCTATACCCGCAGGGAGGACCCAACCGCTATCCCGAAGGATAGCGAAATACGAGACGCTATGACAGGTGTTGAACTCTATCATGGTGAAGAAATTCTTTTCCGCGGAGGGGTATTGGAACCCGGAGATTACCGTTGGCTTTATAACGAGGACGGAAGTATTGAAAATACAGCTATAACAATAACAACAACAACAAGTTACGGAATCGTAATGGATGAACAAGGAAATGAGATTGACCCAATGGAGCCTTCTGTTTCCACGATACTTACGTTGATGGCAGGCGCTGAGTTAACACATAAAGGGGATTGGCTGCTATGGTTTTATGGAATGCTGTTCTGCATCGTCACGGCTATTTCCATTCTATTTGCAGATGAACTGTTCCGCTGGAATTTATCCTTCCAAATTCGTGATGCAGATCGAGCAGAACCATCTGACTGGGAAATTGCAACCCGGTATATTGCATGGACTGTGATGCCGGTTATGGCAATGGTAATCTTTATTGCAGGACTTCAATGACATCATAACCTGTGCTTTCAGGGAAATACAGATGGAAAAGGATGATAAATGGCTGGTCAGATTCCAGCTTTTCGGGCAGTCACCCTGCAAGGGTGACTGCCCGTTTCTCAGCCGCTTCAACTATAACATTGGGAATACAGGCTCCTACTGTTTCCGGCCCTGGATAGCCCGGTCCAGCCAGTCCTTCCCGTCCACAAAACGGGAGACGATGAAGGAGACCACGTAGTCTCCGGCGGCGTTGATCATGGTCGCCGGGGGATCAACCAGATTGCCGATGGCTACCAGGATCGGGTAGGCCAGCTCCATCTGGTTGGGGAAGAAGATGGAGCAGATGATGTACTCGCCAATGTAGCCGCCGCCGGGGACGCCGCTCATGCCCACAGAGGACAGCACCGCCACCAGAACGACCTTGACCAGCATCCCCATCCCCTCGAAGGGGACGCCGAAAACCCCCAAAACAAAGGCGATTTTCAGCACGCAGGAGAAGCAGGAGCCGTCCATGTGCATGGTCGCGCCCAGGGGCAGGACCATATCGCTGACATCCTTGGAGATGCCGGTATCGGCGGCCTCCTCCATATTCGTGGGGATGGTGGCGACAGAGGAGCAGGTGCCCAGGGAAACAATGGCGGGTTTGGCAATGTGCTGGAACATGGTCTTCACGCCGTGCCGGCCGCCGCCAAACCAGGCAAACAGCGGGAACGCGGTGAACACATACACCAGGCAGAGGGGGTAGTACACCAGCAGGGCCCGGCCATAGTTCTCTGTGATCTGAGGGCCGTAGGTGGCGACCAGGTCGGCAAAGATGCCGAAAAAGGCGATAGGCGCGTAGTAGGTGACGATCTTGACCACCTTCAGCATCACACTGGAGAGATCCTCCAGGAAACGGCCCACTGGGGTGCTGCGGCCCCCGTTTAAATTGACGCCGAAGCCGAAGAGCAGGGAGAAGACGATCAGCGGCAGCATGGCGCGGCGGCTGAGCAGGCTCACAAAGTCCTCGGCAGTGAAGAAGTTGACCACCATCTGGGCCATGGTGGCATGTTCGCCCATCGCCTCGGCTGGGATCTCTGTCCAGGGGACCAGCACCGGCGGGAACAGGCGCATCAGCAGATACATAATGACTGCCGCAATCCCGCCGGTGACAACGAAGGTGGCAACCGTGACGCCCATAATCTTCCCTGCCCGTTTCCGGCTCTCCATGTTCGCTACGGCGCTGGAGATGGACGCGAACACCATCGGAACGACAACGCAGAACATCATATTGATGAATACGGTACCCAAGGGCTTGAGGACCGTTGCGCCGGTGCCGGAGATGACGCCGCCCTCCGCATCCACGGTGGCGGGGAAGAGCCAGCCGGCGGCACAGCCCAGGATCATGGCCGCAAGCATGACGCCCAGGAAGAGATAGTTCCTGGCAATTGATTGTTTGTTGAGTGTATTGCTCATTGTTTTATGCCTCCCAATTTTATACAATAGATGTGTGGGTCAGGGCGGGCAGATCCTCGTCCCGCACCTCCCCCTCGCAGACGGTATTGGTGGGGCCGGTGAGCCAGATTGCCTCTACCCCGGCCTCTGTCCGGTCAATGGTGACATAGAGCCGCCCGCCGGGGACGGAGACCTCGACATCCCGCCCGCTGACCTGCTCCAGCAGGGTGAGCGCCAGCACCACAGACCCGGTTCCGGTGCCGCAGGCGTAGGTGAAGTCCTCCACGCCCCGCTCAAAGGTGCGCTCGTAAATCCGGTCCTCTCCCAGGAGCTCGTAGAAGTTCACGTTGGCTCCCTTGGGGAAAGCGGGGTGCCAGCGGAGCCTCCGGCCCAGTTCCCGCAGCTCGTGGGGGTCGGCGTTGGCGAGGTTGTGGTACGGGACCACCGCGTGGGGCAGCCCCGGGTCTCCCAGCTCCACATAAGAGCAGGCGTAGCGCACGCCGTCCACCTCCACGGGGCTGTCCAGCCGGATGGTGGTGGGGTCGTTGAGGCGGACCCGGTAGAGGCGCTGGCTGATGCGCCGCCCGAAGACCATTCCGGCGGTGGTCTCCACGGCCTGGGCCTCCTTGGCAAGGCCGTTTTCAAAGCCGTAGCGGCAGATGCACCGGG
>JAAWKB010000056.1 GCA_022797115.1 Oscillospiraceae bacterium | reverse complement strand
TCATCTGAGATTGTCCATGCTTGATAACTCTTCTTTTCGCTCATTTTCATCACCCTTGAGCATTATACCTCAGACGCCTTTATTTTGGGATAGGCTCTATATCCGCAGCATCTCCGGCAGTGATCCCACCTACCAGATGGGGGTGCAGGAGACTCGCTACGTGCGCCTGACCTACCGGATGAAGAACGGCCAGACGGTGCGGCGCGTATACCATCTGTGGGTCACAGCGGAGCGGGCCGCAGCCCCGGGGACCTTCGACAGCCAGCTGGCCGCCCTGTACAGCAACCCGGCCGCCATCCGTCAGCAGGTAGAGATCCCAGCGGGCGCCAATATTGTCGGGGGTTATGTCTACAACAGCTGGGGCTCCTCCGGCGCCATGAGTGACGGCGAACTGACGGATAAGGATGCCCAGCGCTTCTATGACGCACTGATTCAGGACGCGGATGCAGGGAATATCCCCGGCCTGAGCCTGCTGGGAGAGGGCGTACCACGGTACGTGGATCTCAGCGCTGAGTTTGAATACGAGGTCTGGGACGACCTGTCCAACGCGAGCTACCGCCGTTACTCCCGTGTGGATCTGTTCCCCACCATGACCAACACCCTCCAGGTACTGGAGGAGCTGGGGGTCTTTACGGCGGCGGAGCTGGCGGAGATGGATAAGGCGATGCAGGAGACATCCGGCCGCTGAACCCAGCCCAAGTTAAGAAAATAACCCGAAAGCAAGGGGCGCTGCATCATGCAGCGCCCCTTGCTTTCGGGTCGAAACAGGCTCTTATGCCTTCACCGTCCCATCCGGGTTGAACACAGGCAGGGGGGCGAGATAGGTGATATCCGTGCGTCCCAAGGCGTCGCCCTCCGCCAGGACGGCGGCCCGGCCGGTGACAGTGCCGCCGGCGGTCTTGACCAGCTCCTCCAGGGCATGGAGGCTCTCGCCGGTGGAAATCACGTCGTCAACAATCAGGATGCGCTTGCCGCGGATGAGGGCGCAGTCGTCCGCACCCAGGAACAGATCCTGCTGGCGCAGGGTGGTAATGGAGCGGACAGAGACGTGGATGGGGTCCGGCATGTAGACCTTGGACCCCTTGCGTGCAATGAAATACTTCTTCGCCCCGGACTGGCGGGCCATCTCGTGGATCAGCGGGATGCTCTTCGCCTCGGCGGTGAGCATATAATCATAGCTGTCTGCCGGGATCGTGTCCAGCAGGGCCGCCGCACAGGCGACCGTCAGCTCCGCGTCGCCAAACATGATAAACGCCCCGATGTACAGCTCGTCGCTGACCTTGCACAGCGGCAGCTCCCGCTCCAGGCCGGCGACCTTCATGGTATAGGTCATAAGAGAAGCCTCCTCCAAAAATTTCCCCCATCCGGGCAGGACGGGGCAGATGCGCTGCTTTCCAGGATTTATTATACCGCCTGCGGGAAAAATGTCAAGTACGCGGCTGGCCGCAGAGCTGGCGGCCAGAGGGTATGCACAAAAAATCCTCTTGCCATCCCGGCCTTTTTACGGTATACTATAAAAAAGAGATACTATATGCGCTCGCTACATAGCAAAAGTTGCAGTACTGGAGGCAGCTGTTATGGATCGTTTTTGTTCGTTAGTTCGGCTTGATAAGGAGATGGAATATCTATTCTAACCGTTCTTACCAAAAGTCAAAATCGTTCAAGTAAGCGTATGAGCCCGGCGGATACCGCCAGCTTGTGCGCTTTTTGTTATTTTCAATCACATTTTGCAGAAAGGTGGTGGCAGCTGATGAGCTGGCAGGAGGAATTGAGGAATGGGATCAGGACGGCAGAACAGCTTGCGCCCGTCTTAGGCTGGACGCCGGAGGAGACGGCGCGGTGCGCGGCAATCATCAAACGGTATCCCATGATGATTACACCCTACTATCTGTCCCTGGTAGACCCATCGGACCCGGATGACCCCATCGGGCGCATGTGCATCCCGTCCCTCACGGAATTTGACCCGGGCGGGTCCTTCGACACCAGCGGCGAGGCGTCCAATACCAAGCTGGAGGGGTTGCAGCACAAATACGCGCAGACCGCCCTGCTGCTGTCCACCAACCAGTGCGCCATGTACTGCCGCCACTGTTTCCGCAAACGGATGGTGGGCCTGTCCGAGGAGGAGCTGAACCACCGGGTAGATGAGGCGGTGGCCTATGTCAAGGGGCATGAGGAGATTACCAATATCCTGATTTCCGGCGGGGACTCCCTGATGAACCCCAACCACATCATTGACCGCTATCTCCGGGAGCTGACGGCCATCGGCCATCTGGATTTTATCCGCTTCGGCTCCCGGGTGCCCGTCACCCTCCCGGAGCGGATCTACGGCGACCAGGCGTTCCTGGAGCTGCTGGCCAAGTACGCCCAGAGAAAGGCCATCTACCTGGTTACGCAGTTCAACCACCCCAGGGAGATCACAGAGCAGTCCATCCGGGCGGTGCGGGCAGTGATCGAGCGGGGCGTCCAGGTGCGCAACCAGACGGTCCTGCTGCGGGGGGTGAACGATGACGGCGCAGTGCTGGGCAGCCTGCTCTCCGGCCTGACCCGCATCGGTGTGGCCCCCTATTACATCTTCCAGTGCAGGCCGGTCACTGGGGTAAAGGGCCGGTTCCAGGTGCCCTTGCAGGAGGGCATCCGCATCGTGGACAGCGCCAAGGCCCTGCAAAACGGCTTCGGCAAGTCGGTGCGCTACGCCATGAGCCACCCCCGGGGGAAGATCGAGATCTTCTGTCAGCTCCCCAGTGGAGAGACGGTTTTCAAATTCCACCAGAGCAAGGATGACCAGGATATCTCCCGCGCCTTTACCCGGCGGCTGTCCCCCACGGACACCTGGCTGGACGGGGATCTGAACGGGATGTGATGCCCCGCCCGCCCCTGTGTGCCACCAAATCTCCCGGCACACAGGGGCGGTAAATCTTACTAAAAAATATCCCTTGCTTTTTAGGAGCCTTTATGGTATACTGACGTAGTAATCAATTGAAGAAAGGATGTGATAGGGAACATGGCCTACAATTTCACCGGCGTCGATATCGACGACATGATTTACGGTGAGTGCGACATCATCATTAGCGAGCGGTAATTTTTTTCCTCAGCGATTGATAGAGACGGTAGTCCACGCTTCATGGCGTGGGTTTTCTTTTTTATAAGGACCCCCTTTATGGAATACCATCGCACCTATGGCCCACCACGCAAGATGCTGCGCGGCGGGCCGTTTCCGTTATCATGCAGAGCCCCGGCGTCCCCGCGAAAGCGAGGACGCCGGGGCTCTTTTTCAAAAGGCAATCGGTTCGGTCGTGGTGGGCAGGGAGGGCTCCTCCGGCTCTGCGGGGGGCGTCTGCCCATTGCTGCCGGTGGCGCCGGGCTCGCCGCCCTCAGTGCCGGTGGGCTCGGTGGGCGTGGACGGCGTGGTGGGATTGGGGTCCGTGCCGCCCGGATTGGTGGTGGTTGGGTCGTTGGGCTCCGGCGGCGTCCAGACGCTGGTGGGCCACTGGTAGTTCGGGTCGCCGGGCAGGGGCTCGCCCTCCGGCAGGCTGGGATCGGGCACATAGTTCTCGTCGTGGATGGGACAGACCCCCACGGATGAGAAATAGGTCAGATGGGCTTCGCTGTCCTCAGCCAGGATGAGATTGCCGGAATAGGGGTTTTCCAGGTGCTCCCGCCCGTTGAGCATAATGCGGGTGGTGACGGTGTCCTCCGGGCAGTAGTCCCCGGCCAAATAGGCGTCCCCTGTGGCCGGGTCCGTGCAGACCTGGACCTCTGTGTGGCAGGTGCATTTCTCCGTAGGCGCACCGCTGGCCTGGATCTCGGCGCTGACGACCCGGCTGCCCCGGTAGTCGGCGGCGCACAGGGGGGTGGGGATCAGGCCGCAGTCCGCGCACACCTGGATGGTGGTGATGCCGCTGGGTTTCTCCGGGAAGGGCTTGTTCTCCAGCCCCTCGTGGACCTGCTCCATGATCTTCTTCCACACCAGGGCCGCCGGGTTCTTGCTGCCGGCGTTGACCTTCTCATTGCCGTCCCGGTAGCCTACCCAGACGGCGGCGGAGTAGTAGGGCGTATAGCCCACGAAATAGCGGTCAAAGTTGTCGGAGGTGGTGCCGGTCTTACCGGCAATGGTCATGCCGTTGAAGTTGGCCGAGCCGCCGGTACCGCTGGTGACGACGCTCTTGAGCATCTGGTTCATCAGATAGGCGGTGGTCTCCTTCATGGCCACCCGGGATTGGGAGGCATTGTCCACCACAACCTCCGTATGGTCGTTGTTCTCAATGCGGGTGACGGTACGGGGGGTGGTATAAACGCCGGCGTTGGCGAAAGCGGCGAAAGCGGCGGCCATCTCCTCGGTGGTCACGCCGTAGGTCAGACCACCCATGGCCAGCGGCCCCATGCCCAGATCCCGGGTGTCCAGGTCAAAGCCCAGGTTCTGTTCCATGAAATCGAAGGAGCGGCTGTAGCCCAGCTTCTCCAGGGTGCGGGAGGCCACGGTGTTGATGGACCAGCGCACGCCGTAGGCCACCGTCATATGGCCCTGGTAGCGGCCGTTGGAGTTTCGGGGATAGCCGCCGGTGCCGGTGTCGTTGATCCGGACGGGGTAGTCGTCGATGATGCTGCCGGGTGTGACCACGTCCTCATCGATAGCCGGGGCGTAGACCGACACCGGCTTGATGGCGCTGCCGCAGGGGCGGCGGGAGGTGGCCAGGCTCAGCTCCCGGTTGGCGGTTTTCTGGCCCACGCCGCCCGCCACGGCCACCACGTCCCCGGTGTAGGGCTCCACGATGGTGATGGCGGAGGCCAGGGGCGTGCCCTTGGCGGAGGGGTAATCAAAGTTGGAGGGGTCCTGATAGACCTCGTCCACAATGGCCTGAATGTCCATGTCCAGGGTGGTATAGATGTGGTAGCCGGCGCGGTAGAGGAGGCTTGTGGCCTCCTTGCGGCTCACACCCCGGGCCTCAGCAATCAGGTCGATGGCGTCTTCGATGACCTGGTCCACGAACCAGGAGTTGTACTTGCCGGAGGCATCCGCTTCACCCTCCGACTCGCCGTTCGAGTCCTCCTCGCTGATATCCAGGCCATGGAGGGCCTTGTATTCGTCGGTATCTGTGAAAAGGAGCTTTTCCGCCTTGGCGGACCGGCAGGTGGACTCGCTGATGATCCCCAGCTCCAGCATCCGGTCCAGGATGGTCTCCTGCCGCTGCTTGTTGAAGTCCCGGGGGGTCTTAAAGGTGCCGTCCGACTGCTCGAATTTGGCGTTGCGGAAGGGGTCGTAGAGGGAGGGGTTGTTGGTGATGCCGATGATGGCGGCGCTCTCCGCCAGGTCCAGTTCGCTGACGTCCTTGCCAAAATAGGACTTGGCTGCGGTCTGGATGCCGTAGCAGCCGTTGCCGAAGTAGACCCGGTTGAGGTACATGGTGAGGATGTCCTCTTTGCTGGTGGTCTTTTCAAACTCCAGCGCCCGGAAGATCTCCCGGAATTTGCGCTTGACCGTGACCTCGGTGTCCTCGGTCATATTGCGCAGCACCTGCTGGGTAATGGTGGAGCCGCCCCGCGTGGCGCCGCCCAGCAGGGTGGACTTGATGGCGCCGAGGGTGCCGTACCAGTCCACGCCCTGGTGCTCCCAGAAGCGGTGGTCCTCAATGGCCACCAGCGCCTCAATGAGGTGCTTGGGCAGATCATCGTACTCAATCAGCTCCCGGTTGCCGCCGCCGGAATCGGGGTTGTTGTCAAAGAGGGTCTGGAGGACCACCTGGTTGCCGTTCTTGTCCGTGGCGTAGATGGTGGAGGCCAGGGACATGGTCATCTCCTCATAGGAGATCTCCCCTAGAGAGGGGATGAGGGTGGTGTTGATGTAGGTCATGAAAATCTTGAAGAAGATGGCCACCGTCAACACGCCGATGACGCACAGGGTGAAGAGCGTGAGGAAGATGCGGCCGATCAGCCGGCCAATGGAGAACCTCTTTTTCTTTTTGCGGGGGCTGCCGCGTTCCGACGCGCCGCCCGGCGCGGCAGAGTCCGGGCCGCCGTTATATGCACGATCCATCGTCTGGACGTACCTCCTTTTCCAAAAATAAACCGTCCCGCCGCCCGGGCGGGAGGGGACAACACCTGTGTCCAACATATCCCTGTGATATGCCAATTTATAGTATAACACGGCTTGTCAACCCTGAAAAGACGAAAAAAACCGCAAATTCCTACAATTTTCTGTATAGAACTGAAAAATTATTCATAAAATACAAAAACTTCGTGCGGAAATCGTCGAAATGTCACATGGAATGCCTCTTGCAATTTCCGCAAAAAACGGTTACACTATAGCTACCGGGACAGAGTGGTGTCCCAGAGAACATACCGGCAGGAGGGGGATTGGTCATGCGTGAAGAATTCGGCCCTGATTTTATCACAGTAACGGATGAGGAAGGCAACGACATTGAGCTGGAGCTGCTGGACGTCCTGGAGTACAATGGACAGACTTACATGGCGTTTTTCCCCGCAGTGCTGGAGGAGGACGCCGATGAGGAGAGCGACGAATATGGTTTGGTGATCCTCAAGTCCATCCAGGAGAATGGGGAGGAGTTGCTCTCCACACTGGACAGCGAGGCGGAGCTCACGGAGATCTACAACCAGTTTATGGAGATTTTCTTCGAGGACGAGGACAAATAGGAGGTTTCTTTTCCCGCAGCCCGCACAGCAGGGCGGGAGAGTGCATAGGATAAAAAGACAGTACCCTGCGGGGTGCGTGATGAGCCTTTCATTAACCCACATTTTGTTATTCGGGATGCTGGTTCATCGTCTGGTTTGCAGGCCTCCCGGCTGCCACCGTGGGCCGTCCATGTGACGGCGAAGCGCAAACCTGCCGCTTTGCGGCAGTTCACGGCGGTTGGAAGTTGGAAGCAGTAAAGGGCGATGCAGGCGACCCACCTGCCAGTTATGTGCAGGTTATAACGGGGCTCACACGGCTTCTGCGGGGTACTTTGTTTCAAACAAGCGGCGCAGCCGCTGGTTTGAGCCGGGTTCCCTTGCGCGGAGTGACCGGCCCGGCGGCCAAGGGTTGCTTTGGAGGGCTTTTGAGAGGGGTCCCGCTTCACTCTGCGCCTCGGTTGTGCGCTGTAAGCGCACAATTCGACGCTCGCTCCGCGCAAAGTGTTTTCCCCACGTACACGCAGCGGGAAAAACGATTTGCTTTTATTTCGCGCCTGCGGAGAGCTTTTTGAGTTGAAAAAAACGTGCCGTATGGCACGTTTTTTTATATTTCCGGCTTTTGCCGCAGACGCCAGCGCAGGCCGCTGTACCGCCGCTGCTGGCGGTCGTTGGCCGCCATGCGCCCCAGGGCAGCGTCGTCCCCTACCACCACCAACAGCTCCCGGGCCCGGGTGATGCCTGTGTACAGCACCCCGCGCACCATCAGGGCCGGGGCGGCAGGCAGCGCCACCAGCACTACGGCGCGGTACTCGCTGCCCTGACTCTTATGGACGGTGACGGCATAGGCCAGCTCCAGCTCCCCCAGCATGTCCGAGACATAGGTGGCAACCCGGTCGTCGAAACGGACAGACATCATCTCGCCGGAGGGGTCAATCTCCTCCACAATGCCTACGTCGCCGTTGAAGATGCCCGCGCCGGTGACACCGCCGTCGCGGACCCACAGTACATCATAGTTATTGCGGATCTGCATGACCCGGTCCCCCTCCCGGAACACGGCCTCCCCCCACGCTTTCTGACGTTTATCCGGCGCGGGCGGGTTCAGCGCCGCCTGAAGAGCCCGGTTCAGCGCCGCCGTGCCCCACTCCCCCTTGCGGGTGGGACACAGGACCTGAATCTGGCTGGCCTCTACCCCCATATTTTGGGGCAGGCGGACGCCGCACAGCTCCACCACCAGTTCCACCACCGCCAGCGGGTCCCGGCGGCGCATGAAGAAAAAGTCGCTGTCCGCGCTGTTGCGCAGCTCCGGCAGCTGCCCCTCGTTGACCGCGTGGGCGGTGCGGATGATGGCGGACGCTTGGGCCTGCCGGAAAATCTCCGTCAGTCCCACCGTCTCTACCTGGCCGCTGCGGATCAGGTCCCCGAACACATTCCCCGGCCCCACGGAGGGCAGCTGGTCCGGGTCCCCCACCATCACCAGACGGCATCCATCCCGGATCGCCGCCAGCAGGGCGGCCATCAGCGGCAAGTCCACCATGCTCATCTCGTCCACGATGACGGCTTCTGCCTCCAGGGGCTCCTTCTCATTCTTCTGAAAGATGGCCTCGTCATCCTTCCAGGAGGCGCCCAGGGCGCGGTGGATGGTCTGGGCCTCCCGGCCGCACAGCTCCCCCAGACGCTTGGCCGCCCGGCCCGTGGGGGCCATCAGCAGCGTCGTACATCCCATGCGGTCCAGCATCGCCACGATGGCCCGTACAGAGGTCGTCTTGCCGGTGCCGGGGCCGCCGGTGAGCAGCAGCACGCCCTGCCGGGCCGCCAGCTCCACCGCCCGCCGCTGGGCGGGGGCATAGGAGAGGCCCTGCTCCTGCTCAATCTGATCAATAATGGCCTCCACCCGGTTGGCTATGTAGTCGCTGCGGTCCGCCTGGCAGAGAAGCATCCGGCGCAGCTTCTCCGTAACATAGGTCTCCGCCTCGTGGAGACGGCGCAGATAGCAGGCGTCCACCTTGGCGACCCTCTCGCAGCGGATGCTGCCCCGGGCAATCAAGCCGTCCAGGGCCTCCTCCACCATGCCGGGCGGGCAGTCGATGAGCTGGGACGCTGCGGCCAGCAGCTTGTCCCGGGGCAGAAAGACATGGCCATTGCCCAGGTTGTGGGCCAGCTCGAAGAGGACAGACGCCTCCACACGCCGCCAGCTGTCCCCAGCCATGCCCATGGACAGGGCAATCCCATCCATAACGGAAAAATCCACCCCGTAGAGCTCATCCACCAACAGATAGGGGTTGTCCCGCACCGCGTCCATGGCCCCGGCTCCAAAGCGGCGGTAGAGCCGCAGGGCCAGGGAGAGGGGGAGGTCATTGAGGGATAAAAACTCCAGCAGCCGCCGCATACCGGTTTGATAGCGGTAGCTCTCCCCGATCTCCTGGGCCCTGCGGGCGGTGATGCCCTTCACCTTCGCCAACAGCTCCGGTTCTTCCTCTATAATTTGCAGGGTCCGCTCCCCAAAACGCTGGACCAGACGGTCCGCAAGGGCAGCGCCGACCCCTTTGATGATGCCGGAGGAGAGGTAGGTGCGGATGTCCTCCTCCGAGCTGGGCATGTGGCGCTCCACCTGCTCCGCCTGCACCTGGTCGCCGTGGACCGGATGGCTGACCCAGCGGCCTGTGACGATCAGGTTTTCCCCCGGCGCGGCACAGGGGATGGTGCCGACCACCGTCACCGCTTCGCCGTCGGTGGTCACTAAGCGCAGCACCGTATAGCCGTTTTCCTCATTCTGAAAAATCAGCTGCAAAATGGTCCCATCAATCGTACAGCGCCCGTCCATCCCATGTCCTCCTCGTTCTCTATGTCCACGCTACGCGCCGGAGAGATAACGCCCGATTTCTTCCATCTGGCACAGGGCGACCCAGCGGTCCTCCCGGGCCAGCAGGCGGGAGACCCGCTGCCCTTCATCGGTCAGGCCGCAGTCTACCAGTAAAATCATCCCCAGCACGCCTTGCTCCCGGCGCATACGCTCCAGGGTGTGTACCTGCTGCTCCAGCGCGTCCCCATCCCCCTGGGCGGGGATTAAGGCGACGACGCCCTGCCGGCGCTCCGGCTGGGCAAAAAACAGTGCGCGCACCACCATCCACATCAGCGATGCCAGGCCAATAGCGGCCAGCATAGCCACCAGGCCGTCCTGCCACAGCTGCATAAACTCCTCCGATCCGCCGCTTTGCGGCTGATGTTGTTTAAGACAGTCTATGCGGCAGGGCGGCCCTTTGACAGTCACCAGCTAGAAGAGGCTTGACACGCCGAAGGTCAGGATACTGATCGCAATACCGGCGACAATGATGCCGATGAAGATGGACGGGAGCGCCTTGCGCAGGGGCATGTCCAGAAACGCGGCGGCCAGCGAGCCAGTCCAGGCCCCGGTACCCGGCAGGGGGATGGCCACAAACAGGACCAGCCCCAGATACTTATATTTTGTGACCAAATTCCCCTTTAAATGGGCCTTCTTCTCCATGCGGTCTACCAGACGGTTGAGCCTGGGAAGCCGCCGCCGCATCCACTGGAAAATCCGGCGGATATAGACGACGATGAAGGGGGCGGGGATAAAATTGCCGATCACCGCCGCCAGATAGGCCGCCCAGACGGGCAGCCCGCAGGTGAGCACGCCGAAGGGAATGCCGCCGCGCAGCTCCACTACAGGGATCATCGATACCAGGGCGGTGAAGCAGAACTCGCCAGCGGGGGTGTTTGTCAGCCATTGGAAAATATCCATGCAATTTTTACCTCTATATTTCTCTTTTTATCTTGCGCTTACGATCTGGAGCGGGGGACAAAGCCGTCATCAAAGAGGATTGGCCCGTGGGCCTTCTCCCACGCCTCGATATGCTTCAGGATCAGCTGCTCAATCTCCTTGTTGGCCGAGCGGCCGCTCCGGTCTGCAATGTATTTTAGCTTGTCCATCGTCGCAGATGGAATGCGCAGACCGTACTGTGGGTTTTTATGGGGGGCATTTGGCATGTTGACAACCTCCTGTGGTCAAGGTGGCAACACTATAACACAAAATATTTTTTTTGAAAAGATAGTGCCAATATATGGACAAATAGTGGATAACCACCTATACTATAGCCAACGGGTGGTTATCCACCGGAAAAGAGATAATAACGACAACCTGTATAACAGTCCTTTTTGATTCTTTTTCTTTCAAGAAAAAGAATGATTACCCCAGTACCTTTTTCAGATACTGCCCCGTATAGCTCCCCTCGCAGGCAGCCACCACCTCCGGCGTGCCGGTGCAGACGATGCGCCCGCCGCCGTCGCCGCCCTCGGGTCCCAGGTCAATGAGATGGTCGGCGCACTTGATGACGTCCAGGTTGTGCTCGATGACAACGACCGTGTTCCCTACGTCCACCAGACGCTGCAAAACCTCCAGGAGCTTGCCGACGTCTTCGGTGTGGAGGCCCGTGGTGGGCTCGTCCAGGATATAGATCGTGTTGCCGGTGCTGCGGCGGCTGAGCTCCGTTGCCAGCTTCACCCGCTGCGCTTCGCCGCCGGACAGCGTCGTGGACGCCTGGCCTACCTTAATGTAACCTAAGCCGACGTCGCACAGAGTCTCCATCTTCACCGCGATCTTGGGCAGAGGCTTGAAAAACTCCTTCGCCTCCTCCGCAGTCATCTCCAGCACCTCGTAGATGTTCTTCCCCTTATAGCGGACCTCCAGAGTCTCACGGTTGTAACGCTTGCCCTTGCAGATCTCGCAGGGGACGTAGATATCCGGCAGGAAGTGCATCTCAATTTTCAGCAGGCCGTCCCCGGAGCAAGCCTCGCACCGCCCGCCCCGCACATTAAAGCTGAACCGCCCGGAGCTGTACCCCCGCGCCTTGGCCTCCGGCGTGGAGGCAAACAGCTCCCGGATATCGTTAAATACGCCGGTATAAGTGGCCGGGTTGGAGCGGGGCGTGCGGCCAATGGGGCTCTGGTCGATACCCACCACCTTGTCCAGGAATTCCTCCCCCTCCATGGCGCGGTGCTTGCCGGGACGGCACTTCATGCGGTTTAAATCCGCCCCCAGGCGCTTGAACAGGATCTCGTTGACCAGGGAGGACTTGCCGGAGCCGGACACGCCGGTGACGCAGGTGAGCGTCCCCAGGGGGATGTCCACATCAATATCCCGCAGATTGTTCTCCGCCGCGCCCCGGATGGACAGCGTCTTGCCGTTTCCTTCCCGCCGCTTTTCGGGCACGGCGATATAGCGCCGCCCGCTGAGATACTGGCCCGTCAGGGAGGCGGGGTTCGCGGAGACCTCCTCCGGCGTGCCCGCCGCGATGATCTGCCCGCCATGGACGCCCGCGCCGGGGCCGACATCAATGATATAATCCGCCGCCCGCATGGTGTCCTCGTCGTGCTCCACCACAACCAGGGTATTGCCCAAATCCCGCAGCTGCCGCAGGGTCTCCAGCAGCTTGTCATTGTCCCGCTGGTGCAGGCCGATCGAGGGCTCGTCCAGGATATACAGCACCCCCATGAGGCTGGAGCCGATCTGGGTAGCCAGGCGGATGCGCTGGCTCTCGCCGCCGGAGAGGGTGGCCGCGCTGCGGCTGAGGGTCAGGTACTGCAAGCCCACGCTGCGCAGGAAACCCAGGCGGGAGCGGATCTCCTTCAAAATCTGGTCCGCAATCATGGACTGTGTTTTCGTCAGGGTCAGCCCCTCCATGAAGCGCAGGGCCTCGGAGACCGGCAGGGTGGTAAAATCGTAGATGCTGGAGCCGCCCACCGTCACGGCCAGGCTCTCCATCTTCAGCCGCCGGCCCCGGCACACCGGGCAGGGGCACTCGCTCATGGTTTCCTCCAGCTCCCGGCGGGAGGCGTCGGACTGGGTGTCCCGGTAGCGGCGCTCCAGGTTGTTGCAGATGCCCTCAAAGCTCTGGCGCATGATCCCCTTGCCCCGGGGCTGGTCGTAGTGGATTTCCATTTCCTCCCCCTTGGTGCCGTAGAGGACGATGTCCCGCACCTTCTCCGGCAGCTCGTTCCAGGGGGTGGTCAGCTTGAAGTGGTACTTCTTCGCCAGTGCGTCAAAATACATACGGCTGATGCCGTCGCCCCGGATGTTGTTCCATCCGCTGGCCTGGATGGCCCCCTCCAGGATGGTTTTCGTGCCGTCAGGGATAATCAAAGCCGGGTCCACCTTGAGCTGGCTGCCCAGGCCCGTGCAGGCGGGGCAGGCGCCGTAGGGGTTGTTGAAGGAGAACATCCGGGGGGCCAGCTCCTCGATGGACACGCCGCAGTCCTCGCAGGCGTAGTTCTGGGAGAAAAGCAGGTCCCGCTCATCCGCCAGCACGTTGGCGACGACAAGCCCGCCGGCCAGGCCGGAGGCGGTCTCCACGCTGTCGGTGAGCCGCTTGCGCACGTCGGGGCGGACCACCAGGCGGTCTACGACAATTTCAATGTTGTGCTTCTTGTTCTTCTCCAGCTTGATTTCCTCAGTCAGCTCATAGAGGGAGCCGTCCACCCGCACGCGGACATAGCCGGATTTCCGGGCGTCCTCGAAGACCTTGGCATATTCGCCCTTCCGCGCCCGGACCACAGGGGCCAGGATCTGGATGCGGCTGCCCTCGGGCAGCTCCAGGATCTGGTCAATGATCTGGTCGATGGTTTGCTGACGGATCTCCTTGCCGCAGACTGGGCAGTGGGGAGTGCCCACCCGGGCCCAGAGCAGGCGGAGGTAGTCGTAGATCTCCGTCACCGTGCCCACGGTGGAGCGGGGGTTCTTGCTGGTGGTTTTCTGGTCGATGGAGATGGCCGGGGAGAGGCCGTCGATATAGTCCACGTCCGGTTTCTCCATCTGGCCCAAAAACATGCGGGCGTAGGAGGAGAGGCTCTCCACATACCGCCGCTGGCCCTCGGCATAGATGGTGTCGAAGGCCAGGGAGGACTTGCCGGAGCCGGACAGGCCCGTCACGACCACCAGCTTGTCCCGGGGGATCTCCACGTCTACATTTTTCAAGTTGTTTTCCCGTGCGCCTTTGATATAAATCTTGTCCTGCATAGGTTCTCTCCTGTTAAAAGTAAATCCAAAGCCGGCTGTTCCCTTGTAGGATAACCGGATACATTTTTTATGTCAATCGCTTTTTACAAAGTTTTTGCCATCAGTGAGCCCGCTCATCTGAACGGCCCAGCAGGTAATCGGTGGTGACATCAAAATAATCGGCAAGTGCCATTAAGGTTGTGGCAGGGACATTGATCTGCCCGTACTCTATTCTTTGATAGTTGCGCTCCGTGCAGCCTAAAAGATCTCCCATTTCAGATTGTTTAAGACCTTTTTCATTCCGAAGCTTTTTTAAGCGGTCTGAAAATATTTCTAAGCCATTCTTCATTAAGACCTCCAACCTATTGACACGACAAATTATTTCGTGTATAATCAAAATGTGAACGACAAAAAATGTCGTACAACTTGTTCGGAAATATGAATGATGGAAAAGGGGGGATTCTTATGAACAAAACATACGAGTGGTTATTTGACAGCTACGCCGAACCAAAGTCTACATATTTTAAGTTGTTTTCTCGTGCGCCTTTGATATAAATTTTGTCTTGTATAGGCTCGCTTCTATTAAAAGTAAATCCAAAGCTTGCTGTTCCATTGTAGGATAACCGGATAGATTTTTTATGTCAATCGCTTTTTACAAAGTTTTTGCCATCAGTGCGTCCGCTCATCTGAGCGGCCCAGCAGGTAGTCGGTGGTTACATCGAAGTAATCGGCCAAAATGATTAGAGAAGTAACTGGAATATTGATTTCACCATATTCTATCTTTTGGTAATTGCTGGTTGTACAATTTAGTAATCCGCCCATAGTGCGCTGTGTTTGCTTGGCGGATAGGCGCAATTCTTTTAATCTTTCTCCAAAAATAATTAATTGTTTATTTTTCATGATACTCACCTATTGACACACAGCTTAATTGTGTTGTGTAATGATGGCACAGTTAAATTGTGCTAAAGGGGGATTACTTATGAACAAAACATACGAGTGGTTATTTGACAGCTACGCCGAACCAAAGCTGAAGGACATAGAGGAAGGGCACATAGAGGTATTGCAAGAAATGGCGGAGTGCCTCTCCCTATCGAAAAAGGAGCGGCTTCGGTTGCAGGATATGGTATCCAACATGCGCCTGCAATGGGGCACAGAAGCCTTTGCCCTGGGCGTCCGGTTTGGCCTGCGGCTGACTGCACCGCAGGGAAAGTCCAGGGATTGTACGTGGCTGAGGCATTACCTCCCTGAATGACCCCCGGGAGCTGCGCGCCCCCGTACCCCGCGGGTACTTTTTGTGCGGACAAAAAGTACCCAAAAAGCCGCTGGGGTTCCCCCAGACCCCCTTTACGGGGGATTCCACGGAGATTGGGAGGAAATTTTGATGGATTGGGCGCCTCTGAATGGCAGGTACTCCTTCTGCCGCCTTGGCGCTTGAAGGACTTCGGCCGTTAGGCCGCCAAAGGTGGCCCCAGACTTAAGCCGGCAGAGCCGGCCCACAGCTGCCGCCCTGTTAAAGGGGAGGTGCCTGCAAGGGGCACGCGCACTGACGGTGGTGCTGGGGTGTTCGGTGGAAAACGTGACGCACGGCACCGAATCCGCACCAAAACGGAACACAATCTGACAGGTTTGCAGCCAATGGGTACACAACCAGCACCCAAAGGGCGCAGTTTCGACCCAGGCGCGCGGGCGCTTCGCTTACCGACGGCCCAGGGCACTGGCGCGGGACAGGCAGTCCTGCGAATCGTAGCGCAACCAAACACCCCCGTCATAAAACAAGGGGTCTGGACCATGGGTCCAGCGACTTTTTGCTACTTTTTCCTCGCGGAAAAAGTAGGCCCGCCCCGGCAGAGGCAAA
>JAAWKB010000055.1 GCA_022797115.1 Oscillospiraceae bacterium | reverse complement strand
GTGAAAACACCTCCATTACCCGGGATGTGTCCGGCGAGGGGGTCCAGCAAGCCCTGCTGAAAATCCTGGAGGGGACTGTGGCCAACGTCCCGCCCCAGGGGGGCCGCAAGCACCCCCATCAGGAGTTCATCCAGATTAATACGAAGAACATCCTGTTTATCTGCGGCGGCGCATTTGACGGCCTGGAAAAGATCATTGAGCGGCGCACCGATAAGCGGAGTATGGGCTTTGATTCCCCGCTCCAGAGCAAAAAGGACCGGGATGTGGGCGTACTCCTGAAGGAGGTCCAGGCGCATGACCTGCTGAAATTCGGCATCATCCCGGAGCTGGTGGGCCGCCTGCCGATCATTGCCCCTCTGGATTCCCTGAGCAGGGAGGATTTGGTGCGGATTCTTACAGAGCCAAAGAATGCCCTGGTCAAGCAGTATAGGAAACTGCTGGAGTATGACAAGGTGGAGCTGGCTTTTGACGAGGGTGCCTTGGAGGCCGTGGCAGATAAGGCCATTGAGCGCAACATTGGTGCGCGTGGTTTACGTGCAGTGATGGAGGGTGTCTTGACGGATGTCATGTATGATATCCCCTCCGACCCGACAGTGGAGAAGGTACTCATTACCCCAGGCTGCGTACGTGGGGAGTGTGGTCCAACCCTGGTCCGCAACAGCGACAGGGAGGCATGGCGCAACGTGCCGAATACTGCGTCGTAGCCCTCTTTGGGAGGGACCGGAAGGGCTATGGCGTCTGCATTTCCCTGTTGTGTGTGGATTGGAGAAAAAGATGAGAGGGGGGCGGGGGACTGCCCCCCTTTTTGACGAAGATTCCTGGCCTTGCCGGGGAAAGGAGACCCTAGCAAATGGATATGAACACAACAATGAATATGCCGGTCCTGGCCCTGCGGGGACTGACGATTTTCCCTGGCTGTATCCTCAGCTTTGATGTGGAGCGGGAGATCTCCGTGCGGGCGTTGGAGCGGGCCATGGAGCGGGATCAGTACATTTTTCTGGTGGCCCAGCGGGAACTGGGGACCCTACAGCCCGGGGAGAAGGATTTGTACAGCATAGGCACCGTGTCGGTAATCCGGCAGATCCTTCGGCTTGGCGAAACCTCCGTGCGCGTGATGATGGAGGGCAAGGGCCGGGCAAAGCTGCGGCGGCTGTGGCAGACAGAGCCCTATTTGCAGGGCAATGTGGAGCCGATCCGGGAGATGAAGGCCCGCGTCTCCGACTTCCATCTGGAGGCCCTCCTGCGCCAGACCTACGCCAACTTTGCCGAGTATGCCTCCCTGGCCCCCCGGCTGGGGGATGAGGTTTCTGTCACCATCATGGATGACCGGGACCCCGGCCATCTGGCGGATTTCATTGCCCAGAACATCATGCTGCGCCATCAGGACAGGCAGGCGGTGCTGGAGGAGCTGCGGCCCATGCCACGCCTGCGGAAGGTCAATGAACTGCTGGCCCGGGAGGCGGAGGTTCTCAACTGCGAACAGGAGCTGGAGGGCAAGATCCGCCGGGAGATGGGGGAGGTCCAGCGGGACCACATCATCCGGGAGCAGATCCGTCTGTTGCAGCGGGAGCTGGGGGAGGATGAGGACAGCGAGCTGACGGAGTACCGGGCTAAAATTTTGGAACGGCAGCTGACGGAAGAGGTGGAGCAGAAGCTTCTCAAGGAGGTGGACCGGCTGGCAAAGCAGCCCTTCTCCAGCGCGGAGGCCTCTGTCATCCGCAACTATCTGGACGTGTGCCTGGAGATGCCGTGGGGCACAGAGACAAAGGAGCGGGCCAGCGTCCCGGCCGCCCGGAAGATATTGGACCGGGATCACTTTGGCTTGGAGAAGGTGAAGGAGCGGATTTTGGAGTTCATTGCCGTGCGGCAGCTGAACCCGGACGCCAAGGGGCAGATCGTCTGCCTGGTAGGGCCTCCAGGCGTGGGGAAGACATCTATTGCCATCTCCGTAGCGGCAGCCTTGAACCGCAAGCTGGCCCGGCTGAGCCTGGGCGGTGTTCGGGATGAGGCAGACATCCGCGGCCACCGGAAGACCTACATAGGGGCCATGCCGGGCCGCATTGTCAATGCCATCAGCCAGAGCGGCAGCATGAACCCCTTATTGCTGCTCGACGAAATTGACAAGATGGGCAATGACTTTCGGGGCGACCCCGCCTCCGCTATGCTGGAGGTGCTGGACAGTGAGCAGAACTACGCCTTCCGAGATCATTTCCTGGAGATTCCGGTGGACCTGAGCAAGGTCCTGTTTATCACCACGGCTAATACAACCAGCACGATCCCTCGGCCTTTGTTGGACCGGATGGAAGTTATTGAGCTGACCAGTTATACGGACGAGGAGAAGCTGCAAATTGCGCGGCGGTACCTCTTGCCCAAACAGCTCAAGGAGCACGGCCTATCCAAGAGCGCCCTGCGTCTGAGTGACGAGGCCATCCGTGCTGTCATCACCGGCTACACTCGAGAGTCCGGTGTCCGTTCCCTGGAACGGACCATGGGGAAGCTGTGCCGCAAGGCGGCAATCCAGTTGGTAACAACGGCTGTAAAGCGGATTACCATTACACAGGAAAACCTGGAGGAATACCTGGGCGTCCGCCGTTATCTTCCGCCTGTCCTGGATAAGGACCCAGTAGGCGTGGTCAATGGCTTGGCTTGGACCGAGGTTGGCGGTGAGATGCTGGAGGTAGAGGTCAACGTGATGGAGGGTACTGGCAAGCTGGAGCTCACAGGCAACCTGGGGGATGTAATGAAGGAGTCTGCCCAGGCCGCAGTCAGCTGTATCCGCAGCCGGGCCGTTCAGCTTGGGATTGACCCAGAGTTTTACAAAAACCGGGATATCCATATCCACTTCCCAGAGGGGGCGACACCGAAGGATGGCCCCTCCGCAGGAATTGCCATTACTACCGCTGTGGTGTCGGCCCTGACTGGGGTGAAGGTCCGTAGTGATGCAGCGATGACAGGAGAGGTGACACTCCGGGGCCGGGTGCTGGCGATTGGCGGTCTGAAGGAGAAAACAATGGCCGCCAAGCGAAATGGGATTCGCACAGTGATTATTCCCAAGGAAAACCAGCGGGATCTGATGGAGATCGACCCGGTGGTCCGGGATACCTTGCAGTTTGTTACGGTGGACAGCATTGACGCAGTGCTGTCTGTGGCCCTGTGCCCTATGGAGCCTGCAGAGGAACCGAGAGGGGAGCAGCAGGAGAATTTTATCGCCGCGTTTGTCCCAGTAGAAAAGGCTGTAAAGGATTCTCCCTTGCGTCAGTGATGGGACAGAAATCTGGTTGGCAGAGAGGGTACTATGGACGTTAATTTCAACAAGGTGGAGTTCATCCGCTCCGCCGCAGCGCCAAAGGATTTTCTGCGGGATGGCCTGCCGCAGCTGGCCTTTGCCGGAAGGTCCAATGTGGGTAAGAGTTCTGTTATCAACCGTCTGGTCAACCGGAAGAATTTTGCCCGTGTGGGCGCCTCCCCAGGAAAGACCAGCCAGATCAACTACTTCCGTTTGGATTGTGCGGCCTATCTGGTGGACCTGCCGGGCTACGGCTACGCCAAGGTGTCCAAGGCGGAGCGCGAGCGGTGGGGACGGCTGATGGAGAGCTATTTTGCCTCGGGGCTGATTGCCGCTGGGGTGATGATTGTGGATGCCCGCCACAAGCCGACAGCTGATGACGTGACAATGGCCAACTGGTTCTATGATGCGGGATGCCCGTTTATTGCCGTTGCCAACAAGCTGGATAAGCTGAAGAAATCGGAGATTGCGCCCAACCTGCAGCGTATCCGTCAGGTTCTCGCACTCCGGGAGGGAGACCAGCTGGTGCCGTTTTCCGCAGAGAAGGGGACAGGCCGGGATGAACTGATGGAGCTTCTGTGCGGGACATTTGGTTAAGCTGTTTCTACAAATACCTGTTTTTAAATAAAAAGCTGGCGCGCCATACAACCTGCGGCGCGCCAGCTTTTCTATTCAATCAGGGCGGGGTCAATACCGCCGGAGAGGCCAAGTAAGGGTACCTGTGTCAAATTCCGCCTAGCCAACGCCGCAGCTGGACAGCAGGAGCATCAGCCCAGCCAGTGCCAGGGCGGCGAGGATCTTTAGTTTCATGGACAATTCCCTCCATCTTATCTGCTTCTGCGCCTATAGACGCAGGAGAGCAAAGAAAGTTCCGGGGTGTAGAGTGCGTATAGCCTGGATTCTTTTTCTAAATTGCCGGTCATTTCCACACTGCGTTAGCGGGTTTCCTCGGGGCAGTGCGGCAGAACCGCAGGTCTGTGCGGCCAATGATGAGACAGCAATCCAGCTTCTGCTTTTCGGTGATGCCGAAGTAGGCCCGCAGCTCCGGGTCGCCGTTGATAGCGCGGGCGGCAAAGCCGCAGTAGAGTGCGCCCAGCCCCAGGGCGTGGGCCATCAGCTCCATGTTGGCCAAG
Organism: Oscillospiraceae bacterium; assembly: GCA_022797115.1. Taxonomy (GTDB): domain Bacteria; phylum Bacillota; class Clostridia; order Oscillospirales; family Oscillospiraceae; genus Pelethomonas. The sequence goes on along the minus strand of JAAWKB010000055.1, from coordinate 11,150 downwards.
GCCAGCCCACCGTCTATGGGGGGCTCGGAGGTGACAACGATCATCTGGTTTCCGCCATAAAAGAGGGTATCCGGCTGGTCTGGGTGGGCTAAGTAGCTCTCGTACCGGCGCAGCAGGAGCTTGCGGCCGTTTTCCTGGGAAAACCGGGCGAAGGCTTCCCAGATTTTAGGCCGGATGGCCTCGAATTCCTTGTCCAATACCGTGAAGCTGACGGTCTGGCTGTTAGAGCTGGTAGGGGCGCAGCGGCCCGCCTCCAGCAGCAGCTCCAGCTCCTCACGGGTGGCCTTCTGGCCGGTAAATCGCCGGATACTGCGGCGGAACCGCATGGCGTTGAGCAGGGTATGGGGATCCAGATCAAAGGAGGCGCTGTCGTAGGGGAGCGGAGGCTCCAGCTCCGGCATGGATGGAGCCCCGGCGGGGCACAGCGCGACGCACTGGCCGCAGGCAAAGCACCAGATCCCGTTGCAGCGGTAGGCGCCGTCCCCATTGGGGACAATGGCGTGGACCGCACAGTTGTCTGCGCACAGGCCGCAGCCGGTGCAGCGGGCGGGGTCAATATGTACCATAGGAACGCTCCTTGTAAGAAAATGCAGGCGGCAGGTGGCGTGCCGCCGTAGATTGGGTTATTGTACCAGTTGAGGGAACATTTGTCAATGTCTGGCAGGCAAGCGGAAAAAATAGCAGAGGAGTGGGCTTTCTCCAAAAAATTTACAATAACTACTTTTCAAATGGCCGAAAATATATTAGAATAAGAGGCAGTGCAACACAAAGAAAAAATCGAGCGGAGGAGAAGCTGATGGAGGAACCCAAATATAAGCGAATCCTGCTGAAGATCAGCGGGGAGGCCCTGGCGGGGGAGAAGCACACCGGCCTGGACTTCGGAGTGATCGAGCAGGTCTGCGATGTGATCCGTGAGGCGGTAGGCATGGGTGTCCAGGTGGGGATTGTTGTGGGCGGCGGGAACTTCTGGCGCGGCGTCAAGGACGGCGGCGGCAGGATGGAGCGTACCCGGGCCGACCACATGGGGATGATGGCTACCGTGATGAACTGCTTGGCTATGGCGGATGTACTGGAGCAGAAGGGCGTACCTGTCCGGGTGCAGACTGCTGTGGACATGCGGGCCATGGCAGAGCCCTACATCAGAGGCAGGGCCATCCACCACCTGGAGCAGGGAAGGGTCGTCATCTTCGGCTGCGGCACGGGCAACCCGTTCTTCTCCACGGACACAGCTGCCGTACTGCGCGCCGCCGAGATCGGGGCGGACGTGATACTGCTGGCGAAGAACGTGGACGGCGTATACAGCGCCGACCCCAATAAGGACCCAAGCGCAGTGAAGTATGACGCGATTACCTACGACGACGTACTGGCCCAGCGTCTGGCGGTTATGGACTCTACCGCTACCAGCCTCTCCATGGATAACCATATTCCCCTGCTGCTCTTTGGGCTGAAGGACCCCTATAATATTATCCGTGCGCTGAAAGGCGAGAAGATTGGTACAATTGTGAAGGAGGATACAACGAAATGAAAAGCGAGTACAAGGTCTATGAGGAGAGGATGCGTAAGTCCATCAACTCCGTAGCGGCGGACTTCGCCGCCGTCCGGGCAGGCCGGGCCAATGCCGCTGTGCTGGACAGGATTCTGGTTGACTACTACGGCACCCCCACCCCCATCCACCAGATCGCCTCCATCGCTTCCCCCGACCCCCGCACGCTGACCATCCAGCCCTGGGATGCCAGTGCGGTGAAGCTGATCTGCAAGGCGATTCAGGAAAGTGATCTGGGCATCAACCCCCAGAATGACGGAAAGGTCATCCGCTTGGCGTTCCCGCAGCTGACGGAGGAGCGCCGTAAGGAGCTGGTCAAGCAGATTGCCAAGTATGCCGAAGGCGGCAAGGTCGCCATCCGCAACATCCGCCGGGATGCAGTAGAGGCGTTCAAGGCGCAGAAGAAGGACGGCGAGATCACTGAGGATGATATGAAGATTGCGGAGAAGGACATCCAGAAGATGACCGACGACATGTGCAAGGAGATCGACGAGCTGCTGGATAAGAAGGAGAAGGAGCTGCTGGCGGTCTGATCTGCCGGGGTTCCAGGGTGCGCAAATGAGGCTGGCTTTTTGGAAAAAAAGCGATCATACGGCGGGGCAGGTGGATTTTGGCCGTCTGCCCCGCCACATCGCTATTATATTGGACGGCAATGGCCGCTGGGCCCGGAGGCGGGGCCTGCCCCGTACCGCCGGGCATAAGGTGGGTGCGGAAACCTTCCGCACCATTGCCACCTACTGCCGGGATATCGGGATCGACTACCTGACAGTCTACGCATTCTCCACAGAGAACTGGAAACGGCCCCAGGACGAGGTGGATACCATCATGACCCTGCTCAAGCGGTATTTGCTGGAGGCCATCGAGACCATGGAGCGGGACAATGTGCGGCTGAACTTCATGGGCGATCTGACAGTGCTCAGCAGGGAGCTGCAAGAGCTGGCGGCGCAGTGCAACGCCATTTCGGCGCGGCTGACAGGCTGCCAGTGCAACATCTGCATCAACTACGGAGGGCGGGCGGAGATTGTCCATGCTGCTCGCAGGTTTGCAGAGGACTGTGCGGCAGGTATTGCGAAGCCGGAGGAGCTGACGGAGGAACACTTTGACGGCTACCTCTATTCCGCCGGAATCCCCAGCCCCGAGCTGTTGATCCGGCCCGGCGGGGAGCAGCGGCTGAGCAATTTTTTGCTGTGGCAGTGTGCTTATACGGAATTTTACTCCACAGAGGTGCTGTGGCCCGACTTCTCCAAGGAGGATCTCCACCGGGCTATTGCCGCCTATCAGGGCCGGGACCGGCGGTTTGGCGGCGTGCGGTGACATCTGGCGGGGAAAGATAAAGACTGATAAGAATCCGGCTGGGAGGGCTTTCCGATGAAATCGAGATTACTGGTAGCCGCCGTTGGCGTGCCGCTGATATTCTGGGTAGTACTGTGGGCACCGATCGGGGTATTTGCGCTGTTCCTGGCCGCGCTCTCCGCTATCGGGGCATGGGAGCTGATGAAGTGCGTCGGCGCGGGCCGGCACAGGCTTCTCAGTGCAGCCGCCGTGCTGTGCGCAGCATTTTCTGTGGGATTTGTGTATGCAAACGCTTATATCTATGGGGAACTGGTGGTACTCTATGCAATGCTGGTGTTTGCCTACGCGGTGTTCCGGGGCGGGGAGGTGAAGTTCCAGCAGATCATGGCGGCATTGTTTGCCATGTTCATCATCCCCTACTCCTTCGCCTCCTTCCTGCGGCTGTATGCCTTAGGGTTCCACCGGGCTCTCCTGCTGCTTCCGCTGCTGTTTTCCTTTGGCAGCGATACAGGCGCATTTTTTGCCGGCCGTGCCTTTGGACGGCACAAGCTGGCCCCCAAGGTCAGCCCGCACAAGACGGTGGAGGGCGCCCTGGGGGGATTGGCGGGGAATGCCGTTTTGGGGATAATTTTTGCCCTGATGATGAATACTGCCCTAGATTACAGCATCAGTTATATGGGGATTTCCCTGGCGGGACTGGTATGCAGCGTGGTGGCCCAGCTGGGGGATCTCAGTTTCTCCCTCATTAAGCGGGAGTTTGGCATCAAGGACTACGGAAGGATCTTCCTGGAGCATGGCGGTGTGCTGGACCGTTTTGACAGCGTGATCTTTGTCGCGCCAGTACTGGGGATTATCATGCCGCTGGTGGGGCTGGGATAACGGGAGCTGCCATCCGCTCCTTTTATAGCAATCATCAGAATTCCTGGCAAAAGTTCGGGGGTACAAAGCGCGCAGGGCTGCGTTGTCGTCCTTGGCGGGCGTCAGCCCGCCTGCGTCCTCCGCCTTGCCCTGCACACTTTGTCCTCCCCTCCTTTTTTGTCATGAATTCTGAAGCTTGCTAAAGAACAGGAGCAAAAGAAAACTTTGGCGCAAAGCTTTGCTTTAGGCTGGTGAACAGATTGGATGTGAAAGAAATCGAGTCCTACAGTTGGGAGGCAGACGCACTGCTTGCGTTCTCCGCGGCGTGGGAGGACGAGGGGAGCTGTTACGGGTACCGGAGGAACAGCCCGGCAGATCTGGAGGGACGGCATATTTTTGTGGCGGTAGAGGACGGCGGGATCGCCGGCTATCTGTTTGGGCGGATGGAGCGTTCCCCGCAGGCACACTCCATGATGCCGGAGGGGACGCCCTGCTTTGAACTGGAGGAACTGTACGTGAAGCCGAACTATCGGTCCATGGGTGTCGGTTCCAAGCTGTTCCGCTACGCGGAAGAACGGGTAGAGGCGGACTATATCCTTCTGAGTGCGGTTTCCAGGAACTACCGTGCGCTGCTCCATTTTTATCTGGATGAAATGGGGATGGAGCTATGGAGCGCACGGCTGTTCAAACCCCTGGGGGAAAAGAAAGAGATAGGGGAAGGGATATGACAAAGACAATTTCTCTGCTGGGGTCCACTGGCTCCATCGGCCGGCAGACCCTGGACGTGTGCCGGGAGCACGGCGTGGCGGTGGGGGCCCTGACGGCGCGGGGCAGCATTGACCGGCTGGAGCAGCAGGCCCGGGAGTTCCAGCCCCGCCTTGTAGCGGTGTATGAGCTGGAACCGGCGCTGGAGCTGAAGCGGCGGCTGTCTGATCTGGATATTGAGGTAGCCTATGGCCTGGACGGCCTGCGCCGGGCGGCGTCGCTGCCGGAGAGTGATACGGTTGTCACTGCTGTGGTAGGGATGGCGGGCCTTTGGCCCACTATGGCCGCCATTGAGGCGGGCAAGCGGATTGCCCTGGCCAACAAGGAGACGCTGGTGTGCGCCGGAGAGCTGGTGATGGAAGCGGCGCGGAAGTATGGCGCGGAAATTATCCCCGTGGACAGTGAGCACTCCGCCATCTTCCAGTGCCTCCAGGGCTGCCGGGACCGGCGGGCGGAACCGGCAGGCGGGGAGGTGAAGCGGCTGCTGCTGACCTGCTCCGGCGGGCCCTTCTTTGGCCTGAGCCGGTATGAGATGGCTGCAAAGACCCGAGCGGACGCCCTGCGCCACCCCAACTGGACCATGGGAGAGAAAATTACCGTGGACTGTGCCACTTTAATGAACAAGGGGCTGGAGCTGATCGAGGCGATGCGGCTGTTTAGGATGCCGCCGGAGCGGGTGGAGGTGGTCATCCACCGCCAGAGCATCATCCATTCCATGGTGGAGTTCTGCGACGGCGCGATCCTGGCCCAGATGGGGACGCCGGATATGCGTTTGCCGATCCGCTACGCCCTGACCTACCCCCACCGGGTCATGTCGCCGCTGCCGCCTCTGGATCTTCTCCATTGCCCGCCGTTGACCTTTGCCCCGCCGGACCTGGAGGCGTTTCCCTGCCTGAAAATGGCTATGGAGTGCGCAAGGGCCGGAGGGACCAGCTGCGCAGTCCTCAACGGGGCCAATGAGGCGGCGGTATCGCTCTTCCTGCGAGAGGAAATTCCCTTCGGGCGGATTCCCCAGCTGGTGGCGCGGGCATTGGATGCGGTTCCGTCCCAACCGGCCCGTACGCTGGAGGACGTTCTGGATGCGGACCGGCTGGCGCGGGAATGTGTACAGGGATAGGGAAAACGTATGGCTTGTCCCTGCAATACTGGCTTTGGAGACTGAATGTAACCCATGCCGGATAGCTATGGTATGTTTGAAACATGTCAAAACGTCCAAATAGCGTTTTTTCCTCCGGACAGCGTGAAAAATTTTGCAAATGCAAAGAGTTCCTGCGATTTTTTGCCTTGTCCGAAGAAAAAATCTCTCGCCCTTGGTCATTCTGTCATGTATCAAACAAGCCCTGGCCTGGCAGAAAACGTTCTTTTTGATACTTTTTCTTCCAAGAAAAAGTATGACTACCTACCGGAAAGGTTTTTCGTCTATGTATATTATCCTCGCCATTTTGATGTTCGGGATTCTGATTGCCGCCCATGAGTGGGGCCACTTTATCGCGGCGCGGCTTTGCGGCGTGACGGTTCATGAGTTTGCCATCGGCATGGGGCCCGCCCTCTGGAAGAAGGAGGGGAAGAAGGGGACCCAGTTTACCATCCGCGCTCTGCCTATTGGCGGTTTCTGCGCCATGGAAGGGGAGGAAGAGGAATCTGACGACCCCCATAGCCTGGGCAACCAGGGCTTTTGGAAGAAGGTGCTGGTATTCGCCGCTGGGGCTGCCATGAATTTCCTGGTAGGCGTGCTGATTTTGCTGGCGCTCAACTGCCGGGCCACCGGTTTTCTGGTGCCGGTGATCCAGGGCGGCGCGCCGGAGTTTGAGGCCGTCAACGGCGTGGCATTGGAGGAGGGGGATGTGTTCTACTCCATCAATGGCTCCCGGGTCTACCTGACCAGCGACATTGACCTGCTGCTGATGCTGGCGGACCGCCAGCCCATTGATCTGGTGGTTCTTCGGGACGGAGAAAAGGTGGAACTGAAAAACCTGGCTGTGGGGACCTATACCAGCCCAGAGGGGGAGCCCTATGAGGGGTATGGCTTTACCCGCACCGCTGTGGTACAGGAGGCCACCCTGGGCCAACGGCTGAAATATACCTGGTATAACGCCATCGATTTTGTCCGCATTGTGTGGTACAGCTTGAAAATGCTGGTCACTGGCAGCGCGGGGGTGTCGGATCTCAGCGGCCCGGTGGGGATTGTCTCCACCATCAATGAGGTGGGGGCCCAGAGCGTGAGCGTGGCTGCCGCGCTGGAAAATATCGCCTACTTTGGCGCAATGATTGCGGTAAACCTGGCGGTAATGAACCTGCTGCCTATTCCCGCGCTGGATGGCGGGCATATCCTCTTTCTGGTTGTCTCCACTGTTTCGGAGCGTGTTTTCCGCCGTAAGATCCCCATGAAGTATGAGGCGGCCATCAATATGGTATTTTTTGCCCTGCTGATGGGCCTGATGCTGTTTGTAACCTTTAACGATGTGATGAAGCTGGTAAGCTAGGAGGCAGGGCAGTGACCAATCAGATTCTTGTGGGCGGCGTCCCCGTGGGCGGCGGTGCGCCAGTTTCCATCCAATCCATGTGCAGCACAAAGACGGATGACGTCTCCGCCACAGTGGATCAGATCCACCGCCTGGAGGCGGCTGGTTGTGAGATCATCCGGGTGGCAGTGCCAGACATGGCAGCGGCCAAGGCCATCGGGGCCATCAAGAGCCGCATCCACATCCCGCTGGTAGCAGACATCCATTTTGATTACAAGCTGGCCCTGGAGTGCGCAGGGCAAGGGATTGATAAAATCCGCATTAACCCAGGAAATATTGGCGGGGAAGAGCGGGTAAAGGCGGTGGCAGACGCCTGCCAAGCGGGGAAAATCCCTATCCGGATCGGCGTAAATGGGGGCTCCCTGGAGAAAGAGCTTCAGAAAAAGTACGGCGGGGCTACCGCTGAGGCCCTGGCGGAGAGCGCCTTGGGCCATGCGGCCCTGCTGGAGCGGTTCGGCTTCACAGATATTTGTATCTCTGTCAAATGTTCATCTGTCCCCGTCACCATGGGGGCATACCGCCTGTTGAGCGGGCGGTGCCCTTATCCTCTGCATCTGGGCGTCACCGAGGCGGGGACGCCCAGTATGGGCATTATCAAGTCAGCCATGGGCATCGGGGGCCTGCTTTGCCTGGGCATTGGGGACACCCTGCGGGTGACGCTCACCGCCGACCCGGTGGATGAGGTGTACGCGGCAAAAAAAATCCTCTCCGCCGCCGGCCTCCGGCAGGAGGGGCCGAACATCATCGCCTGTCCCACCTGCGGCCGCACCAACATCGACCTGATCCCGATGGCGGAGGAGGTGGAACGCCGTCTTGCCGGGTGCAGAAAGCCGATTACGGTAGCGGTGATGGGCTGCGCCGTCAACGGCCCTGGCGAGGCTGCCGCCGCTGATGTGGGAATTGCCGGCGGGAAGGGGGAGGGCCTTCTTTTTGCCAAGGGGAAGATCCTCCGGAAGGTTTCCCAGGAAAAGCTGGTTGACGCGCTGATGGAGGAAATCGCAAACATACCATAAACATACGGATAACAGTAATATCCGGCAAGGACGATAAGATTATGCCACAAAAGATACCATTTTTTGAGCTGTTCCCGGCGCTCCCGCTGGAGCGTGATATCCGCGTGCTTCTCGATGGCGCGTACCTTACTGCCGTAGAGGTGGAGCGGGAAAAGAGGGCCATGCGTATGGCCCTGACCAGCCATGCCAGCCTGGGAGAGCGGAAGGACGCGCTGGCTGCTGCCATTGCGGTGGCCTATGCGCTGGAAAATGTCTCGATCCACCAGACTGTCGACGCGCCTACCTCCGCCGCAGCCCCCAGCAAGGGGGAGGGGGTCATCATGGGCACCCCCATTAAAGGGACGGTCCAGCCCATGGCCGGACTCAACCCCAAGATGGGGAATGTGGTGGTAGCGGGAAAGGTCTTTTTCGCGGACCTCTATGAGACCCGACGTCCAGGCGTATTCTGCCTTACCTTTGACATGACGGATTTCAAGACCTCTGTGCGTGTGACCAAGTACATGCAAAAAGATGAGAAAGCAGCACTGAAAAAAGAGGTCAAGCCGGGGATGTGGGTGAAGGTCCAGGGGTTTGTGAAGCTCAACCGGGATGGCAGCGACATCCTGCTGGACCCCAAGAACATTGCTGCCTATCCCCATGAGATGCGTCAGGATACCGCGCCGCTCAAGCGGGTGGAGCTCCATGCCCATACAACCTTTTCCAATATGGACGCACTCTCGTCCCTCAGCCCCAAGGCTGGCCCGGAGGGAAATATCGTCAAGCGGGCGGAGGCATGGGGCCATCCAGCCATCGCTATCACCGATCACGGTGTGGTCCAGGGGTTCCCCGACGCATGGCACTCCGCCAAGGATATCAAAATCATCTATGGCATGGAGGGCTATTTCATCAACAACCTGGATGACCGGATCGCGGTCCATGGCCCACAGGAGGCGGCGTTTGACGGCGAGTACGTGGCCTTTGACATTGAGACCACTGGCCTGAAGGTCAAGCAGGAGGCCATCACAGAGATTGGCGCGGTAGTGATCAAGAATGGGGAGATTGGGGAGAGGTTCCAGACCTTTGTGGACCCAGGCCGCCACTTGACGCCGGAGATCATCGCCCTGACCGGCATCACGGACCAGATGCTGCAAGGTGCGCCGAAGCCTGCGGAGGCCCTGGCGGATTTCCTGGCGTTTGCCAATGGGCGGCCCTTGGTGGCCCACAATGCGGAGTTTGATATCGGCTTTATCCGGGAGGGGTGCCGTCAGGCAGGGCTGGACTTCGATCCTACCTACGTGGATACCTTGATTTTGGCCCAGAACCTGCTGCCGGAGCTCAAAAAGTTCAACCTGGATGTAGTAGCGGAGCATCTGCGCCTGCCAGCCTTCCAGCACCACCGGGCCAGTGACGACGCGGCTACCTGCGGCCTGTTCCTGCCCCATTTCTTCCGGAAACTGGAAGGGGAGCTGGGCGTCCACTCCCTCCAGGCCATCAATGACGCTATGCCGGAGCTGCGGTCCAAGGGCGGCGCCAGCCGCCGGCCCAAGCACATTATCCTGCTGGCAAAAAACAAGACAGGGCTGAAAAACCTCTACCAGCTGGTGTCCCTCTCCAATCTGAAATACTTCAAGCGGTTTCCCATTATCCCTAAAAGTGAGCTGATTGCCCACCGGGAGGGACTGGTGGTCGGCGCGGCCTGCGAGGCAGGGGAACTGTTCCAGGCCGTGGCAGACTATAAGGACTGGGCAGAGCTCAAGCGGATTGCCAGCTTCTACGATTACCTGGAGATCCAGCCCCTATGCAACAATGCCTTTATGGTACGGGATGGCAAGGCGAAGGATGAAGATGAGCTGCGGGAGCTCAACCGCACGGTAGTCCGGTTGGGGGATGAGCTGGGAAAACCGGTCTGTGCCACCGGCGATGTCCACTTCCTGGACCCGGAGGACGAAATCTACCGCCACATCCTCTTGGATACCAAAAAGTTTTCTGACTGCGACTTCCCGCTGCCCATCTACTTCCGCACGACGGACGAGATGTTGGAGGAATTCCGCTACCTGGGGGAGGAGAAGGCGCTGGAGGTAGTGGTCACGAACACCCAGGCCATCGCGGAGCAGATTGAAACCTTCGACCTGCTGCCCAAGGGGAAGCTGTTCCCACCCAGGCTGGAGAACTCGGAGGAGGATCTTAACCGCCTGGTTTGGGACAAGGTACATGAGCTCTATGGGGAGGAACCGCCCAAGCTGATCGTGGACCGGCTGAATGTGGAGCTGGGCGGTATCCTGGGCAAGTATGACGTGGTGTACATGTCCGCCCAGAAGCTTGTCCAACGCTCCCTGGAGAGCGGGTATCTGGTGGGGTCCCGTGGATCTGTGGGGTCGTCCCTGGTGGCCTACATGTCCGGCATCACCGAGGTCAACGCCCTGCCGCCCCACTACCGCTGCCCGAAGTGCAAGCATCATGAGTTTATTACCGACGGCTCCTACGGCTGCGGCGCGGACATGCCGGACAAGGATTGCCCCGCCTGCGGGACAAAGTACGTCAAGGATGGTTTTGATATCCCCTTTGAGACCTTTTTGGGCTTTGGGGGAGGCAAGGTGCCGGATATCGATCTCAACTTCTCCGGCGAGTACCAGGCCCGGGCCCATCGCCACGCCATTGAGATGTTCGGGGAGACCCAGGTGTTCCGGGCGGGGACCATTGGCACTGTGGCGGAGAAGACCGCCTATGGCTATGTGAAAAAGTACTTAGAGGCCCGGGGGCTGAACCCTGGACATGCGGAGGAAAACCGTTTGGCCCTGGGCTGTGTGGGGGTAAAACGCACCACCGGCCAACATCCAGGCGGACTGGTGGTGGTACCGGATGACCTGGATGTGGAGGATTTCTGCCCGGTCCAGCACCCGGCGGATGCGGCGGACAGCGACATCATCACTACCCATTTTGAATACCACTGCATGGAGGACAATCTGCTCAAGCTGGACATGCTGGGCCACGATGACCCCTCCATGGTGCGGATGATGGAGGATTTGACCGGCGTCAATGCCCGGCAGATCCCCCTGGACGACCCAGATACCATGAGCCTGTTTACCAAAGTGGCTGAAGCGATAAAGGTAGGAAAACTGACGCGAAGGATTGTATGGCAGAATATTTCACTGGCGTTTGGTGTGAAACTGCTGGTAC
>JAAWKB010000054.1 GCA_022797115.1 Oscillospiraceae bacterium | reverse complement strand
CAACACATAATCCTTGATTTCCTCATAGGTTGCCTTGCTTTCCGCAGACGTCAAATCAAGCTCGTCCATCTGAAGCTCCACCTCGATATGTTGGTCTGAGTGAAGTTTGGACAATAAACATACCGTCTCCACATGGACAGTTCTGGGGAACATGTCCACTGCCGCAGCCCGAACCAGTGAGTATCCTTCCCCACGAAAGCGTTTCACGTCCCTGGCAAGGGTGCCGGGATTGCAGGAGACATAGACCACCCGCTCCGGCCCCATCGCCGCGATGGATGTGGCCACCCCGTCCTCCAGCCCCTTCCGGGGCGGGTCGACCACCACTACATCCGGCCGCAGGTGCTCTGCCGCGAATTTTGCCGCAACCGCGCCCGCGTCGCCGGTCAGGAACGACACGTTCTCCACCCCATTCGCCCGGGCGTTTGCCTGGGCGTTTTCAACTGCCTCCGGCACAATTTCCGCGCCAATGACCTGGGCGGCGTGCCGGGCCATCACCATGGTGATCGTCCCCGCGCCGCAGTACAGCTCCAGTACCGTCTCACGTCCGGTCAGCCCGGCGAACTCCACAGCCTTCTGGTATAACCGCTCCGCCTGGGCCCGGTTTACCTGATAGAAGGAGGGCACGGACAGGCGGACGGACAGGCCGCACAGGGTATCCGTCAGGGTATCCTCCCCCCAGATGGTGCGGTATGCATCCCCCAGCACGACATTGGTGTCCCTGGTGTTGGTGTTGAGAACCACCCCGATCACCTGGGGGCAGGCGCGGCGGATGCGCTCGGCCAGCGCCGCCTCCCGGGGCAGGGACGCCCCATTTACCGCCAGACAGACCAGTGTCCGGCCTGCCTGGCTGGTGCGGACGTAGATATGCCGCAGCAGCCCCTGGCCGCTGCGCTCGTCATAGGCGGGGACGCCCTCCTCCCGCAGGTACGCCTCCACCGCCTGCGCAACTGCATTCGCCTGGGACGTTTGGAGACAGCAGTCCACAGCGGGGATCACGTCATGGCTCCTGGCCCGGTAAAACCCCGCCTGCCCGGCGGGACTGACTGGGAAGATGGCCTTGTTGCGGTATCCATCCACCGCGTCTGCGCCCAGGATGCCAACCTCCGTCTCCACGCCGCCGACACGGCGCAGGGCGTCCTCCACCCACTGCCGCTTTGCGTCCAGCTCCTCCGCATAGGAGATGTGCCGCAGGGCGCAGCCGCCGCAGGCAGGGAAATGAGGGCAGTCCGGCGCCCGGCGGGCGGGGGATTCCTCCAGGATCTCCTCCACCCGCCCAAAGGCCAGCTGCTTCAGCACCTTCAAGATCCGCACTGTGCAGACCTCTCTACGGATGCCGCCGTGGACAAACACTACCTGCCCGTCAATCCGGGCCACACCCAGCCCTTCCGCGCTGTAGCCGGTGATCGTGACTGTATGCACCTGATTTTTCAGTAGTCCTGCCATGGGGCCTCCTGTATCCTGATTCTACGCCGCAAGGCGGCGGCTCCCGCTGGGACGGCTTACGCCTCCCACTTGTCGATCAGCTGCTTGATCTGGTCGGCAAAGCGGCTCAGATCCTTGTTGGCGCGGCCCTTGCTGCGCAGGATGACCTCCTGGAGCAGCTTGCCCACGGCAACCAGACGCTGGTAAGAGCTGGAGACCTTGCCAAAGGCCGTGGTTGTCTTGCGCTCGGGCAGATAGCCCCGCTCCAGCTGGCGGTTGGCGGCCAGGTCGTATACCTCGGTGTACTGGGGCGCGTGGGCGCTGAGGCCCAGGTGCTCCAGGCTCTGTGCAAAGTAGGGGGCCACCTCCCGGTCCCCGTGGACCACAAAGAAGTGGGTGGGGTTCTCAAAGGACTTTGCCCACTCCAGCAGGTGGTCCCGGTCCGCATGGCTGGAGAGCCCCTTGAAATTCACAATCTCCGCCTGCACGGCCACCTCCTCGCCAAACAGCCTGACGCTGTGCGCGCCGTCCAGCAGGGTGCGGCCCAGGGTGCCGGGTGCCTGGAAGCCCACAAACACAATGGTGCTCTCCGGCCGCCACAGGTTGTATTTCAGGTGGTGGCGGACGCGGCCCGCGTCGCACATGCCGGAGGCGGAGATAATCACTTTGGGGATCTTATCCGCATTGAGCAGCTTGGATTCCTCCACTGACTCCGTCATCCGCAGGCCGGGGAAGGAGAACATATTCGTCCCGTCCTTCACCAGCTCCAGCGCCTCCTCGTCCAGATAGCCCCGCAGGTCGCCGCAGAAAATGGTGGTGGCCTTGCTGGCCAGGGGGCTGTCAATGTATACGGGGAAGTCCTTGACGGACTTGACCAGATGCTCCTGCTTGATGCGGCGCAGGAAGTAAAGGATTTCCTGGGTACGGCCCACGGCGAAGGCGGGGATAACCACGTTGCCGCCCCTGCCCAGGGTGCGGTCGATGACCTTGGACAGCTCGGAGGTGTAGCTCCACACCTCCTGATGGTTCCGGTCGCCATAGGTGGACTCCATCACCACATAGTCCGCCTTCTTGAGCAGGACGGGGTCGCGGATGATGGGCTGGTTGATGTTGCCGATGTCGCCGGAGAAGACGATGGTCTTGCTCACGCCGTCCTCCGTCACATCCAGGGTGATGCTGGCGGAGCCGAGCAGATGGCCGGCGTCGCTGAAGGTAACGGTGACGCCCTCGCACAGCTCAAAGGGGACGCCGTAGCGGCGGGTGTGGACGTAGCCCTGGACCCGCTCCGCGTCCGCAATCGTGTAGAGGGGCTCCACCATCGGGCGGCCTGCCCGCAGGTTCTTCCGGTTCTCATACTCCGCGTCGGACTGCTGGATATGGGCGCTGTCGATGAGCATGATCTCCATCAGGCGGGCGGTAATCCGGGTGGTCCAGATCTGGCCGGTAAACCCCTCCCGCACCAGCAGGGGGACCCGGCCGGTGTGGTCAATGTGCGCGTGGGTGATGAGGACATAGTCAATGGTGTTGGGGGCGAAGGGCAGTTCCCGGTTATCCGTCTCGTCGCGGCCCTGCTGGAGGCCGCAGTCGATCAAAATCCGTTTCCCGTTTACCTCCAGGCAGTGGCAGCTGCCAGTGACGCATTGATCCGCTCCAAAAAAGCTCAGCTTCATGTGGGGACCCCTCCTTTTCTTTGTATAAAGATATTGTAGCACAACCGGCAGGGATTGACAATGGGCAGATGGCGGGGCGGCTTGTCCGCGAAAAACGGATTGCCGCCGCGCCCCCCTTAATTTCTGCCGCAGCAGGCCGATAGGAAGAGTAGGAGAAAATTCTGGAAAGAAGGAGGGAATTCATATGACAATCCGGCAATTGGCGCAGAGCCAGCAGCAGCGGATCGGTGAGCTGACCCAGTCGGGAAAGCCCCATGTCAACCCCTATGGCACCCCTGGTATGAGCTTGAACGATGCGGGCAGCCGCCGGGAGATCATCCCTGTGGACGAAGAGGTGGTCAAGCAGGTCAAGCAGATCGCCTTTGACCATATGAAGAACGGCTGCGGGGTAAGCGATGGGGAGGATATCAGCGCGGTCATCCGGAACTATGCGATGTCCGTTGCACCGGAAAAGCGGCTGAGCGCGTCATGGACGCTCAATGAGATTTTCCATCATGAGGCCGCCCGCCTGGGCGAGTTCGTCCATCAGCGCGACCCGGGCTGGGACTGGGGGAAGCCCTTTGACACCAGTATCCTGGACGGCTACCGGCAGGGGGTCGATATCACGGCATAAGCAGTCATTCCCCATATGTATAGATATTTTCCAACCAGCAAGGAGGAACCACCATGAATATCGCAGGCTGGACCAACATACCGAATATCACCAACCAGGTCAAGACCGGCGCGCCGCAGGCGGGCCTGCGCCATGATCCCGGCGCGGCCGTCCCCGCAGGCGGCGGCACGGCGCAGGGCTCTGCGCGGCTGCTCCAGCTCGACCTCTCCGGCCGCAAGGGCTACCGGGAGGGTTATTCCATCCAGGACGCGGCGGAGAGCCTTTGGAAACAGGAGACGCAGACCTTCCGCCTCAGCGACCTGGAGGACCCGGAGAAGGCCAATGAAATCATAGAGAACATGCGGCGGCAGGCCCGGTGGGATCTGGGGCTCAGCCAGGGCGCCGGCGAGACAAAGGACGAAGTTCTCTCCGCCTACATCCAGGAGCTGCGGCAGAACGGCCTGGGCGGTGCGGCGGATTGGGACGGCCTGTCCCGTGAGCTGGAGGCGTTCCAGTCCACGACGCCAGAGGAGCTGGAGGACGGCCTGGACTATCTGGCCTCCCGCTATGTGGCTGTTCTGGATAAGCTGGAGCGCAATTACACGGGCGGGGAGCTGGCCGCCCAGCGGGCCAAGCTGGAGGAGGTCTATAAGGCCGGGGCGGCTGGGATGATCGACGGCTACGCCCAGCTTTTGCAGACGAACCTGGGCATCTCCGACAGCGGTGTCCAGGCGGTCAAGGACAGCTTCTCCACAATCCTGTCCGAGAAGGTGGACGCCTACCAGGGCGCACTGGGGAAGGCCAACGAGGCCGTCTCCCAGTCCGGCCCCGACAGCGTGTGGCTGAAAAACCACGACGCCTATATTGCCTCCCAGCTCCGGGCGGCAGGTGCGGCGGGGCAGACCAAGGCCCCCTACTCCGTACAGGACTTGGCCGCTGCCGGGCAGCTTGCCCAGAGCTACCGGACAGAAATTTTCAACGCATCCTCCTGCGGACGGAACGAGGCGACGCTGGCCCTCAACCTGTCGATGGCGGACATGAAGGCGGAGGCGATGATCGAAAAAGGGATCGTGGGCAAGGACATGGCCGCCCTGCTCCGCAGCAGCCGCGCCCAGGGGCATGAGAACGCGCTGAACGCACTGGACCAGGCCCTTGCGAAGCGGGAGGGCTCCCTGGCCCCCGGCGAGCCAAAGGGGACCTTCGCTCCGGTGGACCGTACCGTGTTCCAGGGGATCTATCAGACGGTGATGAATGTCTACCAGCAAAATGGCGGCAACGGAGCTGCCGCTATCCGCGCCGGGGCTTCCTATGGCCAGATGGCTACCGCCCAGGCTTCTGCCAGGAATCCCCAAGCCCTGCGCTGGGGGATCTCCAGCAAGAGCTATTGGGAGGATTTCTACAAAACGCCGGACGCGAGGGAGGCTACGCCCCTGGAAATCCAGCTCAACAAGCTGCTGGTGCAGGCTGGGCAGGCCCCCAGCCGCAGCTGTTCCACCTATCAGAAATATGTCAACAGCTGGCAGGACTTCCTTTCCTCGATTGGCGGCGGGGTGGACCTGCGGGCTTGAGCATTCCAAACAGTCGCTCGTTGCGATACCTCTATTTTTACAGCGCCAGAGGGGATTCCCTCTTCTGGCGCTGTCTTCTATTCCATCACAGTTGGTTCCCATCCAGGCCGCCCGTTGTCATACGCAGTCACTCCCGCTTTGCTGACCCGATTGTATCACAGCATCGGTTTACTGGTTCTCAGTACTGACGGATTCGCTTGCCCGCTCGTCGTCATGGGAGAGTCTTTCGTATAGGGCGGTGAGTTTGCCTTTCTCTGTCTGCTTCTTCAGGGTGTATAACCTCCTTTCTTTGAGAGTGCGCGCTTCCCTATAACCTTATTATACTTATCTGTTGGGCTCTACCACCACATAGGAGGAATGAGCCTGCAGGAGCTGGGGTGTGAGCCAGAACCGGGTCTTGCCGGAGCCGGAGGAACCGACAATACAGCAATCAAGTTCCGGGCGTTGGCGGGAACGGCGGACCGGGTGTTGGTGGTGAGAAACTCCGTCTCGGTCAGAATGATGTTGTTTTTAAACTTGGGGTCGGTGAACGGCTTGATGTCTTTTTCTGTTCCCCAGTATTACACCAAAGCAGGAAGTTAAAATGACTTTGTAACGAACCTATCCAAAGGAATACAAGTCGCGTTTTATGACTAGGGGATCACCAGGGCGTGTTCCAGTCAATTTTCCTGTCCTTGCAGAGGAAAAGAACAGGTCAAAAAGGCCAGGCCCGCCTGTATAAGGCGAGACTTGGCCTTTTGATGCATTTTACGGTATTTTGCCGGGCGGCTGGGGCCCGCTTCTCTCATCCATCATCCGCTCCAGATAGTTTCGGCTAATTTCAAATGCTGTTGCTCTGTGCGCGGTGCGAAAAGTGCTTTTCATTTCCCGGAGAGTGTGGTATTATCTGAGGTAGAAGCCCTGCGGGATTGAACGCCCGCATGTGACGACAATGCGGAGAAATGAGGTAGCATTTTATGGAACTGAACGAGATCCTGTCCACCGTGGACCACACCCTGCTGTCCCAGGGGGCAACCTGGGAGGAAATCCAGGCCGTCTGCGACGACGGCATGAAGTACCGCGCCGCCTCCGTCTGCATCCCCGCCAGCTATGTGCGCCAGGCGAAGGAG
This sequence comes from Oscillospiraceae bacterium, assembly GCA_022797115.1. Taxonomy (GTDB): domain Bacteria; phylum Bacillota; class Clostridia; order Oscillospirales; family Oscillospiraceae; genus Pelethomonas. Next base: position 9,269 of record JAAWKB010000054.1, on the reverse strand, counting down.
TACGTTGGGGACAAGCTGGCCGTGTGTACGGTCATCGGTTTCCCCAACGGCTATTCCACCACGGCCGCCAAGTGCTTTGAGACAGAGGACGCCGTGCGCAATGGGGCCGATGAGATTGACATGGTCATCAACATCGGCTGGGCCAAGGACAAGAAGTGGGACGCGCTGCTGGAGGAGATCCGCGCCGTCAAGGCCGCCTGCGGCGGGCGGGTGCTGAAGGTGATTATTGAGACCTGCCTGCTCACCGACGAGGAAAAGGTGAAGCTGTGCGAAATCGTCTCCAATTCCGGCGCGGACTTCATCAAGACCTCCACCGGCTTCGCCGGCGGCGGCGCGACCCGGGAGGATGTGGCCCTCTTTGCCAAGCATGTGGCCCCCCACGTGAAGATCAAGGCGGCCGGCGGCATCTCCAGCCTCCAGGACGCGGAGGACTTCATCCGCCTGGGCGCGTCCCGGCTGGGCACCAGCCGCATTGTCAAGGCTGTCAAGGGGATCGAGGGCAGCGGGTACTAATGGATACAGGTTCCCAAAACCCGCCTGCACAACTATTAAATTGAAAGAGAGGTCAACTACCATGCCAACCCCCCATAATGCCGCCCAGATGGGCGATTTCGCCAAGACCGTCCTGATGCCCGGCGACCCGCTGCGGGCCAAGTTCATTGCCGAGACCTTCCTGGGCGAGGCCAGGCTGGTCAACAACGTCCGGGGCATCCAGGGCTACACGGGCCTCTACCAGGGCGTGCCGGTCTCCGTCATGGCCTCCGGTATGGGGATGCCCTCTATTGGCATCTACTCCTATGAGCTCTACAGCCAGTACGGCGTGGAGAACATCCTGCGCATCGGCTCCGCCGGGGCCATCAGCAGCAAGCTGAAGCTGCGGGACGTGGTGGCGGCCCAGGGCGCGTGTACCAACTCCCATTTCGCCCACCAGTATGGCCTGCCCGGCCAGTTCGCCCCCATTGCCGACTTCACGCTGCTGGAGACCGCCGTGGGCGTGGCCCGCGCCATGGGCGTGGAGATGCCCGTGGGCAACCTGCTCTCCTCCGATACCTTCTACGACGCATCCAACTCCACCATGAAATGGGCGGAGATGGGGGTGCTGGCGGTGGAGATGGAGGCGGCGGCCCTGTATATGACCGCCGCCAAGCTGGGCAAGCGGGCCCTGGCGATCTGCTCCATCTCCGACAGCATCGTCACCGGCGAGGAGCTCTCTGCCGCTGACCGGCAGACCACCTTTACCACCATGATGGAAATTGCCCTGAAGACCGCCGTGCAAATGGAGGGGAAATAGGGCGGCATTCGCTATATTCACAAAAAATTTTCAATGCAGACACAAATCATCCCTATTTTGACCCGTTTTTTTGGTTGCTTTATAGGCGCAAATCCTGTATAATGACCTTCGTACTCCGGGTTCGTCTCTTTGCACCGGGGTACGGATTACATAAGAAAGGTTGATTGATTCCAATGAAGAAGAAGTTAGTAGCCCTGTTGCTGGCAATGGCGATGGTACTCGCCCTGGCGGCCTGCGGCGGCAACAACAACGCCAAGGACAACAACAAGGACAACAACACCACCCCGAGCACCGATAACCAGGGGACGGACGACAACAGCGGCACGCCCGATAACAGCGGCACGCCCGATAACAGCGCCCCCGAGGGCACCGGCGCAGTCAATCCCGACGACATCAGCGACACCATGACCAGTGCTGACAACAAGTATGTCATCGCCATGGTCACTGACGTGGGCCAGCTGAAGGACAAGTCCTTCAACCAGGGCACCTGGAACGGCGTGAAGCTCTACGCCAACGAGACTGGCAAGTCCTATAAGTACTATCAGCCCGCCAACGGCGACAGCGCCACTGACGAGGACCGTTACCAGGCATACAAGGCCGCCATCGACGGCGGCGCCGAGGTCATCGTGGCCCCCGGTTTCCTCCAGGAGGCCGCCATGGTGCGCGCCGCCTCCGAGTATCCCGATGTGAAGTTCGTGTTCATTGACGGCTATCCCCTCAACGACGCCAACGGCAACCCCCTGGCCAACGTGGTGGGCGTGGCCTTCCATGAGGAGCAGTGCGGCTACCTGGCCGGCTACGCCGCTGTAACCGAGGGCTACACCAAGCTGGGCTTCACCGGCGGCGGCGGCGGCACTAACCCCGCTGTCAACCGTTATGGCTACGGCTTTGTCCAGGGTGCCCAGGCTGCCGCTGCTGAGAACAACACCACAGTTGAGATGAACTACAGCTACCTGTACGGCGACAACTACTCCGCCTCCGCTGAGCTCCAGACCCAGATCAACGGCTGGTATGCCAACGGCACCGAGGTCGTCTTCGCCTGCGGCGGCTCCATGTGCAACAGTGTCTTCGCCGCTGCCGCCGCCAACAACGGCCTGTCCATCGGCGTGGACGTGGACCAGGCCGGGGAGTCCGGCACCGTCATGACCTCTGCCATGAAGGGCCTGGCCGAAGCTGCCAGCCTGATGCTGGGCCGCTTCTACGACGGCCAGTGGGATACCATCGGCGGCCAGTCCGTCAACCTGGGTGTTGACGACAACGCGGTGGGCCTGCCCTTCGCATCCTCCCAGTTCGAGGTGCTGACCGAGGACGCCTATAACACCCTGGTGGACGGCATGAAGACCGGCGGTTCCCTGGAGGTCAAGGGCGACTATGATGCCTTCCTGGCTGGCGACGAGACCTTCGCCAACGTGACTGTCAACTTTGTTAAGTAAGCAATCCGCTATCTGAAGAGGCGGGCCCGGACAAGCCGGGCCCGCCTCTTTCGACCGTTAAAAAATCCTCCGCAGGCAGATTTCCAGGAAAGGCTGTTGAATCTGCCCAAGATTTCCGCTATAATAGAGAGGAATTCAGTATATCATGCCGCAATGCGCAAAAAAGGAGAAGGAGACATGGCGACATTTATTGTAAACGGCCGGACCGTGACAGCGGAGCGGAACCAGAAGCTGCTGCGCTTTTTGCGGGACGAGCTGCATCTCACTTCGGCCAAGGATGGGTGCAGCGAGGGGGCCTGCGGGACCTGTACCGTCCTGGTGGACGGCAAGGCGGTGCGCGCCTGCGTGCTGAGCACCGACAGGCTGGAGGGCAAGAGCGTGCTGACCGTGGAGGGCCTGGGGGAGTTCGAGCGGGCGGCCTACACCTACGCCTTCGGTGAGGCGGGGGCAGTGCAGTGCGGCTTTTGCATCCCCGGTATGGTCATGGCCGCCAAGGCCCTGCTGGACCAGAACCCGGATCCCACGGAGGCAGAGATCCGGCACGCCCTGCGCAACAATATCTGCCGCTGTACGGGGTATGTGAAGATTGTCGAGGGCGTGCGCCGGACGGCGGCGATCCTCCGCGCCGGACGCCTGCCGGAGGATACGTGCGCCTGGGAGGTGGGGGCACGGGTCCACCGGGTGGACGTGGCGGAGAAGGTCCAGGGGACGGGCCTCTATCCGGACGATGTATCCATGGATGGGATGCTCTACGCCTCCGCCGTCCGCTCCGCCCATCCCCGCGCCATTGTCAAGGCCATCCACCGGGAGGAGGCGCTGTCCCTGCCCGGCGTAGCCGCCGTGTTCACTGCGGAGGACATCCCGGGGCAAAACAAGGTGGGCCATCTGGTGAAGGACTGGGATACCATGATTGCCGTGGGCGGCATGACCCACTATCTGGGGGATGCCATCTGCCTGGTGGTGGCGGAGAGCCCGGAGATCCTGGAGAAGGCCAAGCGCATGGTCCAGGTAGAGTACGAGGTCCTCACCCCGGTCCGCTCCCCCCAGGAGGCCATGGCCCACGACGCGCCCTTGGTCCACCGCTCCGGCAATCTGCTGGCCCACAAGCACATCCAGCGGGGCAATGCCGCCCTGGCCATCGCCCGCAGCAAGCACGTCATTACCCGGCAGTTCACCACCCCCTGTACGGAGCACGCCTTCCTGGAGCCGGAGTGCGCCGTGGCCTACCCGGACGGGGACGGGGTGATGATCCTGTCCGCCGACCAGGGGGCCTACGACACCCAGCATGAGACTGCCCCCATGCTGGGGCTGCCGGCGGAGAAGGTGAAGGTAAAGAACCTGCTGGTAGGCGGCGGCTTCGGCGGCAAGGAGGACGTGACGGTCCAGCATTTGGCCGCCCTGGCGGCCTACCTCACCAAACGGCCGGTCAAGTGCAAGCTGAGCCGGGCGGAGAGCCTGCTCATCCATCCCAAGCGGCACCCCATGGAGATGGAATTCGCCATTGGCTGCGATGAAAACGGCCTCATTCAGGGGGTGGCCGCCAATGTTATTGCGGACACAGGGGCCTATGCCTCCCTGGGCGGGCCGGTGCTGGAGCGGGCCTGTACCCATGCGTCGGGCCCCTACCACTATGAGAACTTCCAGATTGACGGCTATGCCTACTACACCAACAATCCCCCCAGCGGGGCCTTCCGGGGCTTCGGCGTGACCCAGACCTGCTTCTGCATCGAGACGCTGCTCAATGAGATGGCGGATATCGTGGGCATCTCCCCCTGGGAAATCCGCTACCGCAATGCCATCCGCCCCGGCGAGGTACTGCCCAACGGACAGATTGTGGGCCCGGAGACCGGCCTGGTGGAGACGCTGGAGGCGGTAAAGCCCTACTATGACGGGGCGAAATACGCAGGCTTGGCCTGCGCCATGAAAAATGCCGGCGTGGGCGTGGGCATTCCGGATACCGGCCGGTGCCGCCTGGTGGCGGCGGGGGGCAAGGTGCATATCCAGGCCGGCGCCTCCTGCATCGGCCAGGGGCTGGGGACGGTGCTGACCCAGATTTGCTGCGGCCAGCTGGGGCTGGCGCGGGAGCAGGTGGTCTATGAACACTCCAACACCTTCGAGGCCCCCGACGCCGGCACCACCTCCGGCTCCCGGCAGACCCTGATTACCGGGGAGGCCTGCCGGCGGGCCTGCATGGAGCTGAAAAGGGACCTGGAGGGGAAGACCCTCGCCGAGCTGGAGGGCAGGTCCTACTACGGCGAGTATCTGGCCAAGACCGACCCCCTGGGGGCCGACGTGCCGAACCCGGTCAGCCATGTGGCCTACGGCTACGCCACCCAGCTGTGCATCCTGGGGGAGGACGGCAAAATGGAGCGGATGGTGGCCGCCCACGACGTGGGCAAGGCGGTGAATCCCACCTCCTGTGAGGGGCAGATCGAGGGCGGCGTGGTCATGTCTATGGGCTTTGCCTTGACGGAGGACTACCCGCTGTCCGATTGCCGTCCAACGGCCAGATTTGGCACGCTGGGGCTGTTCAAGGCGGACCAGATCCCGGAGATCACGGCCATCGTGGTGGAGAAGCCGGGGCTGGATGTGGCCTGCGGGGCCATCGGCATCGGGGAGATCACCTCAATCCCCACCGCCCCAGCCATCGCGGATGCCTACTACCGCTATGATGGGAAACGGCGGTACAGCCTGCCCCTGGAGGGGACGCCCTACAGCCGGAAAAGGTGAGCTGCCGATGAAAAAGCAATCCCCCAAGCGGCCCAGCCGCTTGGGGGATTGCTTCTTACTGCTTCGGCAGCGTGACCCGATGGCCGTCTATCGCCACCAAGCCCTCCGCTTTCATCTTTTTCAGCTCCCGCATCATGGCGCTTCGGTCGGTGCTGATATAGTCCGCCAGGGCGCTGAGGGTAAAGGGGAGCTGGAAACTCCCCGCCCCGGCCTCCAGGCTGCACAGCTGGAAATAGCACAGGAGCTTGCCGCGGATGCTGCGGCGGCTGAGGACCTCCACACGGCGGCTGAGGCGCAGAGTCTGGTCCGTCACCAGGCGGAACATGTTCTGCACCAGCTTGCTGTGGTGGGCGCAGGCTTTCTCGCACCGCTTCATAATGTGGGCATACTCCATAAACAGCACTTCGGCGCAGCCTGTGCTGACCACCTCCACGCAGTCCCCCAGGGAGGGGGTGAAAGCCAGGGTTTCCCCAAACACACCCCCCGTCTCCAGCCGCTCCAGGATCGTGCGGATTCCCTCCTGGTCCAGGCGCACAAGCTCTGCCGTCCCCTGGATCAGTACGCCAAGCTCCCCGGCGTTCTCGCCGTAGGAACAGATCGTCTGCCCAGGCTGGAACCGGCACCGGCGCATCTGGAAGCACTGGATCATTGCCTCCACCTCATCGTCCTTGATGTCGTGGAAAATATTGAGTTTGCTGTACTCCATGCTGTTTCTCCTCTGCTGTGGACCAATATATGGTATGTATTCCCGACAACGGGCACTAAATATGGGGAAATTTTTGCCATGTTGCCACTGCAACATGCATCTTCCCCTCTTTCATGATATACTGCATACACAGAAAAGTAAAGGCTAACTTCGGAAACGAACGATAAAATTTCAGGAGGATACCACGTATGATGCAGATCAATGTCACCGGGGGGACCATCGACCGGCGGGAGCTGGACGCCTATGTTGCCCGGGCAAACAATAAATACCCCATTGGCACCGTCCAGGCGCTGGACATCCATGTGGACGGGGAATTTGTCGACCTCCAGTACCATCTGGCCCCCCGTCCCTTCAGCCGCATCCGCCGGATCACCGGCTATCTGGTGGGCGATATGAGCCATTGGAACGATGCGAAGGCCGCGGAGGAGCGGGACCGGGTCAAGCACATCTGACATACCGCGGGCAGCGGGGAGAGATTTAATACTTTTGTAACAACCTGCACTGTTTTTTTTAACACCTTCCCTGTATGCTAATACTTGCAAGAGACAATAACTTCTTTTCATCCAATCTTCCAAAACATACAAGGAACGGCGTGGGTATATCCCCCGCCGTTCCTTGTATCTGTTTATCTGCGCAGGCGGGCCATTCACAAAGGGTTTCAAGATTGTTTATAATCTGTGTGAAATTTCTTCATACTCTGGTCATAATTGCCCTGTATCCTAACAACATCAACGGCGAACATAGCATACGAAAGCAAATTTAACAGGGAGGATTGTCCTATGTATAACGATAATGAGAGAAGCAGCTATGAATACCATTACAGCTACCGTCCGGAGAGCGGCGGTTTCCAGCCCCAGATCCCCATGGAACCCCAGCCCAAGCGGGGCAGAGGGAAAAAGATTGTAGCCGGCGTGCTGTGCGCGGCGCTCCTGATGGGAGGCTCCTTCGGCGCGGGCTGGTTTTTGAAGGGCTGGGGCGGCCCCCGGCAGGAGACCCAGGTGATGCAGAGCGAGCGGCAGACAGCCAAGGTGGAGACGGTCAGCGTCACCGGCAGCAAGAAGCTGACCTTCCCCGAGGTCTACGCCGCCAACGTCAACAGCTGCGTCAGCATCAACGTCTCATCCACCGGCTACAACATCTTTTACCAGCCGGTGAAGACAGCCAGCTCTGGCAGCGGCTTCATCATTACCGCTGACGGATACATTGTCACCAACTACCATGTAGTCAGCGGCGGCACGGATGTGGAGGTGACGCTGAATAACGGCACCACCTATACCGCCCAGGTAGTGGGCGGCGACGCAGACTACGACATCGCCGTGCTCAAGGTGGACCCGGGCGACACGCCCCTCCAGCCCGTGGTGCTGGGCTCATCCTCCGATCTCCAGGTGGGGGAGGATATCCTGACCATCGGCAACCCCCTGGGTGAGCTGACCTTCTCCATGAGCGAGGGCATTGTCTCCTGTATGGATCGGGAGATCAACCTGGACGGCACCCCCTTCAACATGATCCAGATCACCTCCGCCATCAACCCCGGCAACTCCGGCGGCCCTCTCTTCAACAGCTACGGCGAGGTAGTGGGAATCGTCACCGCCAAGACCTCCGCCTCCAATAACGGAACCACCGCCGAGGGCCTGGGCTTCGCCATCCCCATTGACGACGTGCTCAATATGATTAAGGACATCATGGAGAACGGCCAAGTCACCACCCACGCCTATATGGGCGTCACCCCCGACAACGCCTCCCAGTATCCCCAGGCAGGCGTGCGCAGCGGCGCATACTTGGTTGAGGTAGTGGAGAACGGCCCCGCCGCCCAGGCCGGGCTCCAGGCCGGGGATGTGATCACCATGCTGGGCACATCCACCATCACCTCCAGCAGCGACCTGCGTTCCGCCGTAGGCAGCAAGAGCTATCTGGCCGGGGACACCGCCACAGTCACCTATGTCCGGGCTGGCCAGGTCTACACCACGGAGCTGACCTTCGGCAGCACCCTGGATAAGCCGGCAGAAGCGGAGCCCCAGTCCAACATCCCCCAGCAGGATGGCGGAAACTATGAGGACTACTACGGCGATATGGAGGATTTCTTCAATCAGTTCTTCGGACGCGGCTACGCGGCATAAACTCTCACCATCTCTCTTCTCTCCCTCTTCTCACAATAAGGCATCACCCCGGTCCGTCAAGTGGTCCGGGGTGATGTCGCGCTTCTGTTAAACGGAAAGGAGGCTGCTCATGCACGCTGGCCCCTATATCAGCGCCGTGGCGCTGACGCGGCCCATTCAGCAGGACCGCTATCTGCTGAAAATCCCTGCGGTCCGGTACCTGCTGGAGCAGGGGCCCCTGGTCCTGTCCAGGCCGGTGACCTTCCTCGTGGGGGAAAACGGTACAGGCAAATCCACCCTGCTGGAGGCCATTGCGGCGGCCTACGGCTTTAACCCGGAGGGCGGGACGAAGAACTTCCGCTTTTCCACCGCACAGTCCCACTCGGAGCTTTGGAAGTGCCTGACCCTCACCAAACGGGGCTGGGCCAGCGACGGTTTCTTTTTGCGGGCGGAGAGCTTCTTTAACGCGGCCACCTACATTGACCAGGCGGATGATGAGCCTTCCTTCGCGCCCCCGCTGATCGACAGCTACGGCGGCGTATCCCTCCACCAGCAGTCCCACGGGGAGAGTTTCCTCTCCCTGGTGCAGAACCGCTTTGGCGGACATGGCGTATACCTGCTGGATGAGCCGGAGGCTGCCCTGTCTCCGATGCGGCAGATGACGCTGCTGGCCGAGATGGACGCGCTGGTAAAGGACAGCTCCCAGTTTATCATCTCCACCCATTCTCCGATCCTGATGACCTTCCCCGGCGCGGAGATTTTACAGCTCGACTGCCACGGCATCACCTCCGTCCCCTATCAGGACACGGAGCATTATCAGATCACCCGCCGTTTTTTGGAAAACCCGGAGCGGATGCTGCGGTATCTGCTGGAGCGGTAAACGCCGCATCCCAACAAGATAATAAAAAAGAAAGACTGTCAACGCCAATATGAAATTGTAAGAAAACGCCGAAGAAATTTTGTAGTTTTTCGGCGGGGATGTGGGTAACAAAATCAAGCGTTTCCTTGCTCAA
>JAAWKB010000053.1 GCA_022797115.1 Oscillospiraceae bacterium | reverse complement strand
CACGCTTACTTTAACGAATGACTCTGATAAATTATCCTTTTTCAACCACTTAATGATACAAAGAGAAAAAACAAAAGAAGTCGTAAATCCGGTATTTTGCCGCGCGGCTGATGGCATTACCGCCGTTATAGCGGCCTGTGCCGTCGCCCTTGATGATGCCGGCCTGATACAACGCCAGCACATAGCCGTCACTGGTGTCAGCAAAGGGGCTGGCAATATCCGTTACCGGGGTCAGCTTCAGGGCCCGGGCGGCCAGGGAGGCCACCGCGCTGCGGCTGATATTGCTGCTGAGGACGATATCCGCACCCACCAGGCCGTCGTTTACGGCCACGTTCTTATAATTGATGGCCCAATCTGCGCCCGTACCCTGGGGCTGGGCGCTGTAGCCTGCGGCGCGCATGATCATCTTCAGGGCCTCGCCGTAGGTCACGGAGTTGTTGGGACGGAAGGTGCCGTCGTCATAGCCGCCGATGACGCCCGCCTGGACCAGGGAGGACACCGCGGAACCGTACCAGGCGTTGCTGGGGATATCCCTGAATGCGCTGCCGGTAGAGGGCGGGGGTGTGGAAGGCGTAGAGGTGGCGGGCTGATTGACCGTGATGCGCACAGTGCCGCTGGCCGCCATGGTGTGGTTCGCATTGAAAGCGGTGAAGGCGATCAGGACAACGCCGTTGTAGTTCGCCGCCGGCTTGTAGACTATGCTGCTCAGGTTCTGATAGCCGCTGCCGGTGGTGGCGGCATAGGCGAACTGCGTACCCACGCCAACCGGCGTATCATTGACATACAGCGCGCCGCTGGAGGGCGTACCGAACATGATATAGCTGCTGGAGGCCATGGCGGTGCTGCTGCCAAAGAAGTCCAGGTAGTTGAAGCCCACGCCGCTGCTGCTGGTGCAGGTATAGTCGATGGAGAAATTATTCTGCACAGGGGCGGTGGCATTAAAGGTGATGGTGCCGATGAAGCGCAGGGTGCCGCCGTTGTAGCAGGCGTACTCCACCGTGTCGCTGGTGCCGGCCCGGCCCGGGACATAGACCACGTCGGAAATCCGCTGGCTGCCCCGGCTGCTGGAGGTGAAGTTGTAGTCACCGATGTTGCTGCGGGTCAGGTTGACGCTGCGGCTGCTGCTGGCCTGATAGGTCAGCGTACCGTTGGAGGGGACAGAGCGGAAACGGATGGAGATGTTGGAGTTGGTCTTGCCTACCACCTCGTTATATTTGGCGGTAAAATCGCTGGGATTGAGGGTGATTGTGCCGTTGGCCGAAGTAGAGGTGTACTCAATGGCCGTGGCGTTGCCCTGGGCGTAATAGATGGTCACAGTCCCGGAGCGGGCGATATTGGAGCTGCTGGAGGAGGTGGTGGTGCCGTAGGCGGTGAAGCGGATGGTGACGGTGTCCCGGCTGCTGGAGCTGGGGACGTAGGTCACATCGTCAATGCCGGTGCGGTTGCTCCTGGGGTTGGCATAGCAGGCGGTGCCGGAGCTGGTGCTGCCCACCACGTTGGAGCCCCTGCCGTTGTAATCGGCGTAGAGGTTGCCGCTGGAGACGTTGGTGAAAACCACGTAGTCCAAGGAGCCCCGGGAGTACATCTCCTCCCAGTAGTCCTCAAAATCGTTGGAGTTCAGCTCCACGTTTTCGCCGTTGGCGGCGCTGTAGACAATGGCGGAGCTGGAACCGGAGGAAACGCCCTCGATGACCTTGAAGGTCATGGTGCCGCGATAGGAATTGCCGCGGCTGTCATAGGCACGGAAATTAAAGCTGGCATTGCCGCGGGTGGTGTCCGGGGTGAAGACCACGTCGGACAGGCGGTAATAGCGGTTGCTGCTGGTGTAGCCGTCGGCGTAGTAGTAGCGGCTGGTGCTGGCGTCCAGGTCGCCGTTGCGGTCGGTTACGTCCACGAACTCCACATAGTCCAGGTTGTAGCTGATCGCCCGCTCGATCTGGTCGACAATGGAGCGTCCGCCCTCGTCGTCCGTGTCGCCCAGGCGGTAGCCGCCGTTGGTGTCGTAGACGGTGGCGCTGACGGAGAGGTCGTAGTAGTATCCGTCATGGTTGTAATCAGATCCATAGACCTTCCAGGAGACACTATCTCTGTAGCGGCTGTCAATAACCGCCTCGCAGGTCAGTACATATTCACTGTTGTTGGTCAGATTCGAACCGTACAGCCGGTATGAACTATTTCCGCTGCCGGCAGATGTGCCTACCCCGGGCACAGTACGGCCGTTGCTGTCATACAGGGTCCACTCATAGGTGATATCGTAATAGCCGTCATAGTAATTGTCCACGCGGACACTAAAATCCTCATAGGAGTTGTATCCGACATAGACGGGGGAATTGTTCGGATAGTATGGGTAAAGAAAATAACCGTCATACCTGGCTGCCAGCGCCGCTGGCATGAGGCTGCAAACGATGGCCAGCGCCATCAACAGGGACAGGAGCTTTCTTGCGTTGTGTTTCATAGTCCTTTCCTTCCTTTCTCGGTGCGGTGTGCGGCGTTGCGCCTCTGTTGGCGCTCTTTTACTGATATACCCTAGCAGGCAATTGTGACGGGAACGTTTCCAAGGTGTATCTCTTTTGCATCATTTTTACATAGCGTCCCTGTCTCCGCCTGTTGGATTAGACGCAGGAAGGGCCTTCCAGGTTCCTCCCTCTCCAAATTTTCCGGCCCTTCCCTGTCAGATATGGACGAACCGGTACTCGGTGGTATAGTCATACCGCCGGCCAGGGCGCAGGAGGATGTCCCCCCACTCCGGGTGGTTGGGGCTGTCGGGGAAGAACTGGGTCTCCAGGCAGACCGCTTGCCGGGGCCGGTGGGGCACGCCGCGCTTGCCGCAGACCGGGCCGTCCAGGGCATTGGCGGTGTAGAGCTGGAGCCCTGGCTTTTCCGTCCATGTCTCCATGGCGATGCCGGAGCGGTCGCCGGTCAGCCGCGCCGCCCGGCGCAGGCCCTGGGCGGCGTCCAGGACAAAATTGTGGTCATAGCCGCCCACGTTGCGCAGCTGCTGGTCGTCGGCGTTCACGTCCCGGCCCAGGGTCTTTTCGGCGGTGAAGTCGAAGGGGGTGCCGGCCACAGGCCGGGACATAGCGGTGGGGATGCTGTCGGGCCCCACGGGGGTATACCGTCTGGCGGACAGCCAAAGCCGGTGGCCCATCACGTCGCCGCCGCCGTTGAGATTGAAGTAGCTGTGGTTGGTGATATTGCAGTAGGTGGCCTTGTCGCAGGCCGCCTCATAGCGGATCGCAATCGCCCGCTCCGAGAGGGTGTAAGTGACCTGGAGGGCCAGCGTGCCGGGGAATCCCCCCTCGCCGTCGGCTGCGGTGTAGGTGAGGGCTACAGCATTTTCGCCTGCTTTGCGCCCTTCAAACACCCGGTGGCTGAAGCCCCTGGGTCCTCCATGGAGCTGCTTGGTACCCTCGTTGGCCTCCAGCGGGACGCGCCTGCCGTCGATCACACAGCCTGCGCCTGCGATCCGGTTGGCATACCGGCCTACCACAGCGCCTATGTAGCAGCCGCCGGACTCGTACCCGGCCACGTTGTCATACCCCAGCACCACGTCCACCGGCTCGCCGTTCCTGTCCGGTGCGCGCAGGACGCGCAGGGCCGCGCCATAGGTGAGGACCTCGGCCTCCAGCCACCCGCAGCGCAGGATGAACTTCTCCACAGCCTGTCCGCCCCGGGTCACGCCAAAGGGCTCCTGAATCACTGCCATAGCAATCTCCTCCTTGTCCTAATTTTCAAGGGGGCCTTCCATTGTCTAGTATAACGCTTTTCCTGGGAAAAAACAAGGTTGATTTCGCCGCGGGGCCTAGCTATAATTTCCAGTAGGGACGCCAATACATCATTTATGACATGGGAGGAACGGCTATGGAACGGACACGGGAGCAGTGGCGGGCAGCGGGGCCCGTCTTTGAGGATTTGATGGACCTGCGGGAGACGGTGTGGCTGAACCCCGCCCTCCGGCCTGCGGCGGAGGCGTTGGCGGACACACCGGTGACAGCCGGGGACGTGGCGGATGCGGCGGCGCGGCTGGAGCGGTTTGCGCCCTATCTTGCCGCCGTGTTCCCGGAGACAGCGGCGGCCGGGGGGATGATTGAGTCCCCTCTGGTGGAGGCCCCCGCCATGGGTCGGCTGATGGGGGATTTCCCGGGTCGGCTGCTGCTCAAGCTGGACAGCCACCTGCCCATCTCCGGCTCCATCAAGGCCCGGGGCGGGATCTATGAGGTGCTGTGCCTGGCGGAGGAAATCGCTGTGCGGGAGGGCGGCCTGCGCCGGGAGGACAGCTACCGGAAGCTGGCGGAGCCCGCCTGCCGGGAGCTGCTTGGCCGGTATGCGGTGGCGGTGGGTTCCACGGGGAACCTGGGGCTGTCCATCGGCATCATGAGCGCCATGCTGGGTTTCCGGGTGACGGTCCACATGTCCGCCGATGCCCGGCAGTGGAAAAAGGACCTGCTGCGCAGCAAGGGCGTGACGGTGGTGGAGTATGCGGGGGACTACAGCAAGGCGGTGGCCGAGGGCCGCCGGCAGGCCCAGGCGGACCCCTTCTGCCACTTTGTGGATGATGAGAATTCCCGGACGCTGTTTCTCGGCTACGCCACAGCGGCGGGCCGTCTGGCCCGGCAGCTGGAGGAAATGGGCATCACCGTGGACAGTGCGCACCCGCTGTTTGTCTATCTGCCCTGCGGCGTGGGCGGGGGCCCTGGCGGCGTGGCCTTTGGGCTGAAGCTGCTCTATGGGGACAATGTCCACTGCTTCTTTGCCGAACCCACCCACGCGCCCTGTATGCTGCTGGGGCTGGCCACCGGCCTCCACGACGAGATATCGGTGGAGGACTTCGGCATCGACGGCAGGACCGCCGCCGACGGGCTGGCGGTGGGCAGGCCGTCCCGGTTCGTGGGGCGGATCATGGCGCCGCTGCTCTCCGGCTGCTATACGGTGGAGGACGGCAGGCTCTACCGCCTGCTCCGCCAGCTGGCGGACAGCGAGGGAATCCGCCTGGAGCCCAGCGCGCTGGCGGGCCTGCCCGGCATGGGCCATCTCTGCGCCGGAGCGGGCGCGGCCTACGCCCGGGAGCGGGGCATCGCGCTGGAGGCTGCAACCCATATTGCCTGGGCCACCGGCGGCAGCATGGTCCCGCCGGATATCTGGCAGGGCTACTACGACTTGGGCAAATAAACCATACAGGGCGCTGATTTCTGTGTGAAATCAGCGCCCTGTATGTATCCTTCTCCCTCTGGTCAAAGGAAAAACGGATCGCATTCTTTTGGATGCTTTTTCTTCCAAGAAAAAGCGTGATTATCTATTGCATGTTCAGCTGGTAGCTCTCCATCCCCGGCATGAGGCGCAGCAGGGATTCCACTGCGCTGCGGGCCTGCTCGTCGGCGCTGGTGAGAAGGCCGTTGTCAATGGCCCGCTGCTCCATGGCGGTTTTCTCGTCCCGGGTGAAGCCGGTGTAGTCCTCAATGGTGATGGGATTGAAGATGTTGTCGCTCTCGTCAAACACCTCAATGCTGTCCTCCGGAATCTCATGGGAGAGGATGCCGCTGTCCGGCAGCGTCACCGTCACCGTCTTCCCGGTCTCGTCCACCTCCACCTCCACACCGCCAAGGTCAACCCCCGCCTTGATCACCCCATCATAGGAGACGATGAAGCTCTTGGTTGTGAGGGGGACCTTCCAGCCGTAGAAATCCACATGGTTCTCAAACCGGCCCATATTGGTGTAGTAGTACGCCACCGTCACCAGCTCCTGGGCGGAGCGCAGCCGCTCCCCCAGCAGGTCGCTGGTGATCACCGGCGTCTCCTCCTGCCCGCCCCGGCGCAGGCCCAGGAGGAACGCGGCCAGCATGGCCCCGCACACCAGCACCACTGCCGCCGCAATCAGCAGCAGCCTGGTCCGCAGCCTCATCCGCCTGCGCCCGGATTCTGTCTCTGTCATGGTGCGTGTCTCCTTTGCTATGCCCCGGCGGGCGGGCGGCTTACTTCTTCAGCTCGGGCAGGCTGGCGGCGGCCATGGACTGCCCCACACGGCGGAACTTCTCGTCCGGCAGCTCGGGGACGATCTTGCCCTCCAGCTCCGGATACTCCTCGGCCAGGACCTTCTTGGCGGTCTCCAGGATCAGATCCCCGCCCTTCCCGCTCATCACACGGCCCAGCAGCAGCACATGGCGGCAGCCGTAGAGGTCGTGGTAGTAGGCCAGGGTGTGCCCCAGGTATACGCCGATGGACTCATAGACCTTGGCGGCAGCCTCGCTGCCCTCCTCCATCAGCTTCTGGACAACCTTCAGCTTCTCTGCGGGGCTGAGATCCTCGCCCAGCTCGATACCGGCACGGGGGGCCAGCTTGATGACGCCGTCCTGGGAGAAGTACTTCACGCCGCAGCCGATGTCGCCGCTCCACTCGTCCCGCATGGCGTCGGGATGGGCGTCCACGGGGACAAAGGCCAGCTCGTTGAGCCAGCCGGTGATGCGGCCCTGTTCGTCCACATAGCCCACCGCCTCGCTGGTGCCCATGGCGATGCCCAGCACGCTGTTGTCATTGAGGCTCATCGCCCCGGCCAGGGCGGAGACGTCGCCGTCGTTGATGACGGAGTAGGGCACGTCGCCAAAGGTGTCGGTGATGGCCCGGATGTAGATATCCTTTACCTTCGCGTCATAGATCTCCTTGGGGACCTGGAGGAAGAGGGAGGCGCTCATGGTGCGGTCATTGATAAACACACCGGCGGAGCTGACGCCCACCGCGTCCACCCGGGGCATGTGCTCAGCGGCGGACTTCAGGGCCGCCACAATGCCCTCGTAGTGGTAGTCGGGGTCGGAGTTGATCTTGGGGAACCAGACAACCTCCTCGGAGTAGACCGTCTCTCCGTCGATGACCGCGGAGACCTTCCGGTCGCTGCCGCCTGCGTCAAAGCCGATGCGGCAGCCCTCCAGGTGGCCGCCCATGGCCTTGGGGGAATCCTTGGCCGCGGGGAGCTCGTCTACCTCCACAACCTCGAAGGGGTGCTCAAAGACGTTGGCCATGTAGTCCCAGTCGAACTCCTGCCCGCCGCCTGCGCAGTAGACGCTGCGCAGGTAGGCGCAGGTGTCCGCGTCGCCGCTGACATAGATCTTGAACCCGCCCTTCATCCACAGGATGGTCTTGACCAGGCGGTTGATGTAGTAGTGGTCCGCCTCCGCCATCTCCGGCGTGCCGTGGATGAAGGTGTGGCAGGCGGCCATCTGGCCGTCGGCCCGCTCCACGGCGATGCCCACCGGCTTTTTCGCGTCCGCCAGGAAGGCGCGGTTAAAGCGCAGCAGGGGGATAAACTCAGGGTCCAGGGGAGGGACGTGCTTGAGCTCCACAGAGATACCAAATCTGTTCATGTCGTTTTCCTCCAACTTCATAAGTCGCCGGCGTCGGCCCGCCGCGCGTTGTTTCCCCATTCTACCATGTTTTTTTGATTCTGTCACCTGGAAACCAAAATTTTTTCGGAATTGCCCGGATTGCAAAAGCTTTTTGAAAATGCTACAATATCCCTATCACTGGAACCCACGACATCATAGAAGGAAGAGAGGTCGAACACGATGGATCGGCAAAAATTACAGGAGGCCCAGAGCTGGGTACGGGCCGAGCTGGAACGCTCAGCGGATTTCTGGCTGAAAAACGGCATGGACCGGGAGCACGGCGGCGTGTACACCTGCCTGGACCGGAAGGGCGAAATCTACTCCACCGATAAAAGCGTGTGGATGCAGGGCCGCTGCGGGTGGATCTACGCCTTTTTGTGCCACACCTACGGCACAAAGCCCGAGTGGCTGGAGGCCAGCCGCAGCTGCCTGGACTTCATGGAGGAGCACTGCTTCAACCAGGAGGCCGGCGGGCGGATGTACTTCACCGTCACCGCCGAGGGCAAGCCCCTGCGCCAGCGGCGCTACTACTTCTCCGAGGCCTTCTGCGCGGTGGCAAACGCGGAATACTACGGCGTGACCGGGGAGCGCAAGCGCCTGGAGCGGGCCCGGCAGGCCTATGACCTCTACTGGGACCTGAGCCGGGGCATGGCAGACCCCACCGGCCTGGGGCCCAAGACCATCCCGGAGACCCGCACGGGCCGGGCCTTCGGCATCCCGATGATTATCCTCAATGTCACCGGCGTGATGCTGCGCACGGACCCGGAGCGGAAGGCCCTCTATGAGGAGCGGGCCGCCCAGTGCGTGGATGAGATTTTCCGCTACCACGTCAAGCCGGATCTGAAATGCGTGCTGGAGAATGTGGCCGAGGACGGCTCGCCCCGCCTCTTCTACACCGAGGGCCGCACCGTGAACCCCGGCCACGACATTGAGGGCGTCTGGTTCCTCCTGGAGCACGCCAAGCGCACCGGGGACACGGAGCTGGTGAAGAAGTCGGCCGAGATCTTTGACTGGGCCATCAACGCCGGCTGGGACCAGGAGTACGGCGGGCTGCTCTACTTCATCGACGCCCTGGGCAAGCCGCCGGAGGCCTACGAGCACGACATGAAGCTGTGGTGGCCCCACAACGAAATCCTGATTGCCTCCATGATGCTCTACCGCGACACCGGGGACGAGAAATATCTGGACTGGTTCTACAAAACCCTCGACTACTGCAAGGAGCACTTTGCTGACCCGGACTTTGGCGAGTGGTACGGCTATCTCCGCCGGGACGGCCTGCCCACCCAGCCCAGCACCAAGGGCAGCACCTTCAAAGGCCCCTTCCATATGCCCCGCAGCATGATCCTGGTTGACACCATGATCAGCGAGATTCTGGCCCGATAAAGCAGGCGGCCGGCCGGGAACGGAAACGTCCCCGGCCGGTTTTTTCGCACTGCCGCCGCCCATCCGGCGGAAAACAGCAAAACAGTAAGGGCTTTTGGCCCTCACCGCGGATTTTTGTATTGAAAAGCGGGAAGATTTACAGTATACTCATGAACAAGGACTTTTCCAGCCAGGAGGCCGTTATGCATACAGTTGTCACATCAATTGACCCCGGTTCCCCGGCAGAGCGGGCCGGGGTGCGGCCGGGGGAAATTTTACGTTCCATCAACGCCCACCCCGTCACGGACGTGCTGGACTACCGTTTTTTCGGCTATGACCGGAACCCCACGCTGGTATTAGAGGCGGCGGACGGCACGCAGCGCACCCTGCGGGTGAAAAAGCCGGAGGCGGAGGAGCTGGGGCTGAATTTCGAGACCTACCTGATGGATGAACCCAGGCCGTGCAGCAACCACTGCCTGTTCTGCTTTGTCGACCAGATGGCCCCGGGCTGCCGGGACACCCTCTATTTTAAGGATGATGACGCCCGTCTCAGTTTCCTCATGGGCAACTATATCACCCTGACCAACCTCTCCCCCCGGGAGGTACAGCGGATTATTGACCTGCGCATCAGCCCCATCAACGTCTCCGTCCACGCCACCGACCCGAAGCTCCGCTCTGTCCTGCTGGGCAACAAGGCCGGGGCGGAGAGCCTGGAGCACATGAAAGCCTTTGGCCGGGCGGGCATCGTCATGAACGGGCAGATTGTGCTGTGCCCCGGCTTCAACGACGGCGGCCAGCTCCAGCGGACCATGGAGGACATGGCCGCATGGGGGTTCGCCAGCTGTTCCATCGTGCCGGTAGGGCTGACCAAGTACCGGGAGGGGCTGGCGAAGCTGCGCCCCGTGGGCCCGGCGGAGGCGGGCGCGGCCATCGACCAGGTGGACGCCTTCGGCGCAAGGTGCTTGGCGCAGCACGGCTCCCGGATGTTTTTCTGCTCTGACGAGCTGTATATCCGGGCGGGCCGCACACTGCCAGACGAGGACTACTATGAGGACTATGTACAGCTGGAAAATGGCGTGGGGATGCTGCGCAGCTTGATCAGTGAGTTTGAGGCGGGGCTGCGGCTGGAGGATGGAGGCGTTGTAGCCGCCTCCCCCTACACCATTGCTACGGGCGTGAGCGCACAGCCCTATCTCCAGGCGCTGGCGGGCAAGGCCCAGGAGAAAACCGGTGTTGCCGGCCAGGTTGTTGCCATTGAAAACGACTTTTTCGGCCACACGGTAGATGTGGCCGGGCTGGTGACTGGGGGGGATTTGATTGCCCAGCTCAGGGGCCGGGAGCTGGGGAGCCGCCTGCTGATTCCGGTGAATATGCTCCGCCACGGCGGGGATGTGTTTCTGGACGACCTCCACGTGTCCGATGTAGAGCGGGAACTGGGGGTACCGGTGACGGTGGTGGAGCAGGATGGTTTTGACCTGCTGGATGCGATTCTGGGGAGGAAATAGGGGGCAGTCATTCTTTTTCTTGAAAGAAAAAGAATCAAAAAGAACTTGAAACGACGCTGATATGGTATTTACCGCAGCTCCAGCATGAGGGATGCCCCCAGGCGGAAACCTATGCGGAACCAGTCCAGATTTTCTTCGTTGGCAACTGCCGTTTGGGCAGCACCGATTTCACTTACCATATCCAGACCTATAATGGACTGCACTTTGTCCATGACGGCAGCTTCTTTTTCACATAGCGCAAGGTACTTTTCCGAACATTGGCGGTCTTCGTAGAATCCGCTTTCATAGATTTCTCTTATCATGTCGATCATAGTGGGGCCTCCTTATATCTTAGTGGTACCTATAGTATAGTCCAAAACTTTGGTATAGTCAATGCCCGTATTCCAATTCTTTGGATTGTTTTGTGAGGTAGTAAATGGAACACAGTGAGATTATTCTGAAAATCATAGAAGATCGGGGGATTACACCCTATCGGATGGCCAAAGATACTGGAATATCAAATAGTTTGTTTACTGAATGGAAAAGGAAACCCACTTCAAAAATATATTCTGGCAATCTGGTTTTGATTGCCGACTATTTAAACTGCTCTGTTGACTATCTTCTCGGCAGGACAGACGACCCATTGGGCGGCATTGACCCCAATTGATTCGATCGACAGCCCCGGGGCTCCGCGCCCCGGACCCGCGGTTCCTTTGCCACCAGCGGCAAAGGAACCAAAACGCCGCTTAGGGGCGATGCCCCTAAGAACCCCTCTACGGAGGTCCGGCAATGACTTATAAGGCTTACTGCCACCGAATGTCCCGCGTCCTCCTGTCAGATGGTGGTCAACCAACTCCGCCTGCCGGCCCTCGACCCGGCAGACCCATCTATGTATTCCGTCCGGGAAGTGCTTTCCTCTTAGAGGAGATTTTCTTTTGTTTGTTGACTGCTTCTTTACAGTTCTGAGATCTTCCGCTATAATCAGTCATTGTTGTCTACGGAAATATTATATCACCTAATTCGGTGATGTCAAGAATTATGTTAAATTTTCATTATGATTCAAAAAAAATTGCAGATAGGATAAGAGAACGTGCGAAACAGCAGGGAAAACCCTTACGCGAAGTTCTCTCCGACTGTGATTTGGGCATCAACACCGTGTCTAAAATCAGCGGCGGCGCTGATATACTGACCTTAAATTTTGCAAAAATAGCAGACTGCCTGCACTGTTCTGTTGACTATCTTCTCGGCAGGACAGACGACCCGTTGGGCGGCATTGACCCGCAATAACCCTTTATAAAGTTCTTTTTGATTCTTTTTCTTTCAAGAAAAAGAATGTTTACCCTGTTTACCAACTAGAAATGGAGTACAATAATGGCAAAGCCGATTGTAGCGATTGTCGGACGGCCCAACGTGGGCAAGTCCGCACTGTTCAACAAATTGATTGGGAAACGTGTTTCCATTGTGGAGGACACGCCGGGCGTGACCCGCGACCGCATCTACGGAGAAACGGACTGGAACGGGCGGAAATTTACGCTCATTGACACTGGCGGCATTGAGCCCCGCACTGACAGCGAAATCCTCTCCTTCATGCGCGAACAGGCGGGGATTGCCATCAACCATGCGGACGTGATCGTCTTCCTGACGGACATCCGCACCGGCCTGACCGCCTCCGACCAGGAGGTGGCGTCTCTGCTGCTGCGCAGCGGGAAACCAATTATTTTAGCCGTAAACAAGATGGACTCGGTAGGGACGGTGAACCCGGACTTTTACGAGTTCTACAACCTGGGGATGGGAGATCCTATCGCGGTCTCCGCCGTCCACGGCCACGGCACCGGAGATCTGCTGGATGAGTGCGTCAAATACTTCCCGCCGGAGGACGGCGAGGAAGAGGACACCGACTGCATCCAGGTTGCCATTATCGGCAAGCCCAACGTAGGCAAGTCCTCCCTCACCAACCGCATCCTTGGCCAGCAGCGCACCATTGTCAGCGACGTTGCCGGTACGACCCGGGATGCCATTGACAGCTATTTCGAGAACGAAACCGGCAAGTACATCTTTATTGACACCGCCGGGATGCGCAAGAAATCCAAGGTGGATGAGAGTATTGAGCGTTACAGCGTCCTGCGGGCGCAGATGGCCATTGAACGCTCTGACGTATGCCTCATCCTCATCGACGCCCAGGAGGGTGTGACGGAGCAGGATACCAAGGTAGCCGGGCTGGCCCATGAGGCCGGCAAGGCCAGTATCATTGTGGTCAACAAGTGGGATCTCATTGAAAAAGACGGCAAAACCATGGACAAAATGCGGGAAGAGGTACGCCGGGATTTGGCCTACATGACCTACGCCCCCATCCTCTTCATCTCCGCCGCCACGGGGCAGCGGGTGGAGCGGCTGTTTGAACTGATCCAATACGTGAACAACCAGGCGGCGACCCGGATTACCACCGGGATGCTCAACAGTGTCCTGGCCGATGCACAGACCCGGGTTCAGCCCCCCACCGACAAGGGCAGGCGTCTGAAAATCTACTACATGACCCAGGCAGGCGTCAAACCGCCCCATTTCATCTGTTTCTGCAACGATGCGCGGCTGTTCCACTTCTCCTATCAGCGATATTTGGAGAATCAAATACGCACCGTATTCGGCTTGGAGGGGACGCCAATCCGGATGACGATCCGGCAAAAAGGGGATATGGAGGACTGACGGTATGGATGGGATTTTAGAGTCCGTCGCTTTCCTGCTGTTTGCTACAGCGGCGTCCGCCTACTTTTTGGGCTGCTTTAACGGGGCGGTCATTATCTCAAAATATATCCTGCGGGATGATGTGCGCAGCCACGGCAGCGGCAACGCGGGGCTTACCAATTTTTACCGCACCTTCGGCGGGCCGCTGACGCTGGCAGTGATTTTGTGTGACGTGCTCAAGGCCGTCATTGCGGTGTGGCTGGGCACATGGCTGCTTGGGCAGGCCACCGGCTGGCTGGTGATGAGCAAATACTGGGCGGGGGTGTTCTGCCTGCTGGGGCATATGTTCCCGTGTATGTTCCATTTCAAGGGCGGCAAGGGCATCCTTTCCGGCGGCACCATCGCCATCATGATTGACTGGCGGGTCGCTCTGGTCGTCTGGGGCGGGTTCCTGGTGCTGGCAGTTTTGACAAAATATGTCTCCCTAGGCTCGCTGTGGGCCGGGGTCAGTTTCCCCTTTGCCAGCTGGTTTGTGTACCATGATTGGATCATACTCCTTTTAGCGATTGCCTGCGGCGGGCTCGTGACCTGGGGCCACCGGGCCAATGTCAAACGTCTGCTCAACGGTACGGAAAATAAGTTCTCCCTGCATAAGAAAAAATGATGTATCCTCCGTCAGGCCATAACTCCGCAACCAAAAACGTTATAAACGAATCCTATCACACAATCAGGTCGTTGTCAACGAAAATCTGATTGTGTCTATGTTGACAACAAAAAATCACTATACTATAATTTTATACTTAGCAAGGGAGGGGAGTCGGATGCTGGTAAATAGGATCACGCTCGTGCGCAAAACACTAGGATTGACGCAGCGTGAATTCGGGGAAAAAATGGGTGTCAGCCGCGATGTCATTGGCAATATTGAGTACCGGCGGGTTCCCCCAAAAAAGCTCTTTTTACAGCACATGTGTCAGCAATACAAGGTAAACGAGCATTGGCTGGAAACCGGGGAAGGCGAAATGTTCGACGAATGCCCCGAAGAAGAAACCAAATTTGATAAATTCGATAGACTTTATTCTATATTCAAATCCTTAACACCAACATACCAGGACTGCGCCTTGGAACAGATCAAAAGCTTGGCTGATCTGCAAGATCAAACCAAGGACTAGCGGTTTCCTCACAGGTCAACCCGTTTCAAGTTTTCTTTTTGATTCTTTTTCTTTTTCAAAAGAAAAAGAATGTTTACCGAAATCTAGGAGGCGATTTGCTTGAAAATCACCGTACTTGGCAGCGGCGGGTGGGGGACTGCCCTGGCGCTGCTGCTGCTGGACAACGGCAACGACGTTACTTTGTGGTCCTACCGCAAGGATGAGGCGGCGCACCTGCGGGAGACGCGGGAAAACCGGCTGCTGAAGGGCGTGATGCTGCCCGAGGCGCTGGCAGTCACCGGCAGCATGGACTGCCTGATGGAAAGCGAGGTCGTTGTGTTGGCAACGCCTTCCTTCGCCGTGCGGGAGACTGCCCGGCAGGCCGCCCCCCTGCTGCGGGAGGATGCTGTGGTAGTGTCCGTAGCCAAGGGGATTGAAAAAGATACGGCCCTCTGCCTGACCCAGGTGATCGAAGACGAGCTGGTCGGCAGGCAGAGGGTAGCCGCCCTCTCCGGCCCCTCCCACGCAGAGGAGGTGGCCCGCCGGGTGCCGACGGGCTGCGTGGCCGCCTCCCGGGACATGAAGGCGGCGGAGCTGGTCCAGGATGTCTTCATGAGCCCCCGTTTCCGGGTGTACACCAACAGCGATGTGATGGGCGTGGAGCTGGGCGCGGCTTTGAAAAATGTGCTGGCCCTGTGCTGCGGCATCAGCGACGGCATGGGCCTGGGGGACAACACCAAGGCCCTGCTCATGACCCGGGGCATGACCGAAATGGCCCGGCTGGGCGTAGCCATGGGGGGCCACAAGGAGACCTTCGCGGGCCTGAGCGGCATGGGCGACCTCATCGTCACCTGTACCTCCATGCACTCCCGCAACCGCCGCTGCGGTATCCTCATCGGTGAGGGCAAGCCCGTCCAGGAGGCGATGGCCGCGGTGGGGGCCACGGTGGAGGGCTATTTTGCCGCGTTCAGCGCCCACCAGCTGGCGGAGAAAATGGGCGTGGAAATGCCCATCTGCCAGAGCGCGTACCGCGTCCTCTATGAGGCGCAGCCGGTGGAGAGCGTGGTGGGGAACCTGATGAACCGCAACAAACGCCGGGAAGTGGACGAGAGCTGGATTTGACCGGCTGCGCGGCCTTTACAAGATCTCGCAGATAAATTCTCCCACCGTCTTGACTTTTTTGTGAAATACGATATAATCTAATCTATCATATTACTTTAGGTGGTTTTTGAGATGACATATAGATTGATCTGCGACAGCTGCACAGACCTGACCGCGGAGATGCTCCAGGAACCACACACTGTCAAAGTCCCCCTCACCATCCAGGTGGGACCGGAGACGGTGGTGGACGACGAGAACTTCCGCCAGAAGGAGCTG
The DNA here is from genome assembly GCA_022797115.1 of Oscillospiraceae bacterium. GTDB lineage: Bacteria > Bacillota > Clostridia > Oscillospirales > Oscillospiraceae > Pelethomonas. The sequence continues at coordinate 728 of JAAWKB010000053.1, read as the reverse complement.
CTGCAAAAAATGCGGGCCTGGCCCGACGCGCCAAAGACAGCCTGCCCCTCCCCCGCTGCGTATATGAAGCAGTTTTTGGATGATGGGGACAACTATATTGTTACACTCTCCGGACGGCTCTCCGGCTCCTACAACGCCGCCGTGCAGGCGAAGACCATCTACCAGGATGAGGGCGGCAAGGGGAATGTCCACGTCTTCAACTCCCGCTCCGCTTCCTCCGGCCAGGTCCAGGTTGCCCTGCTGATCCGGGAGCTGGCGGACAGCGGACTGCCCTTCGGGCAGGTGGTGGAGCAAGTGGAAACATTTATTGACCGAATGAAGACCCTCTTCGTACTGGAAACCTTGGATAACCTGCGCAAAAACGGGCGTCTGACCAAGGTGCAGTCCCTGGTGACAGGCGCGCTGCGGGTAAAGCTGCTCATGGGCGCGACCCGGGAAGGGGAGATCGAAAAGCTGAGCCAGGGGCTGTCCATCCGCCAGACCCTGGCGCGGATGGTCTCCCGCATGGCGGAGGACGCGGACCACGCGGGCCGGCGGCTGGTCATCGCCCACTGCAACTGCCCGGAGCGGGCCGAGCACGTTTTAGAGATGGTGCGGCAACGGTGCCAGTTTGGTGAGGTGCAGATTGTCCCCACCAGCGGGATTGCCACGGTATACGCCAACGATGGCGGAATTGTGACGGCATATTAAGATAATCAAAGAAGAACCCCCGCAGGCAGCTGCCTGCG
>JAAWKB010000052.1 GCA_022797115.1 Oscillospiraceae bacterium | reverse complement strand
CATCAGAATTTCTGGCAAAAGTTCGGTGGTACAAAGCGCGCATGGCTGCGTTGTCGTCCTTGGCGGGCGTCAGCCCGCCTGCGTCCTCCGCCTTGCCCTACACGCTTTGTCCTCCCCTCCTTTTTTGTCATGAATTCTGAAGCTTGCTATAGGTCGATGGCTTCGGGGGCTGCGCGCCCCCATGCCCCGCGGTTCCTTTTTGTGCGGAAAAAAAGGAACCAAAAAGCCGCTGGGGTTCCCCCAGACCCCCTTTACGGGGGAGTTTACGGACATTGGGCGGTCGGTTGATGGACTGTGCCACTGAATATCCGGTACTCCTTCTGCCGCCCTGGCACGTGAAGGACTCCGGCTGACGCCCTGTTAAAGAGAGACTGCCCTGCAAGGGGCACGCGCCCTAACGGGAGCGGCATACCAGCTCGTCCAGGCTGAGATCATAGATATCAGCCAGGGCAATGAGTGTGGTGAGCATAGGCTCTCGCTGGCCGCGCTCATAATATTGGTACGTCCGCAGGGCAATCCCAATTTCATCGGCAACTGCCTGCTGAGAAAGATTATTTTCTAATCTTAATTTTAACAAATGTTCAGGAAAAGTCATATGGTTCATTGTGGTGATGAGGATTCCGCTGCAAATATCTCTGGAAGTTGAATCTGCCCATGTTTTTTCTCATAATCGCTGATATATGCAATCATAGCTGTTTCAATTTCCATGGCGATAGAACGGTGCTCAATACGAGCAAGGCAGCGGATTTTCTCATAAGTATCATTTTGTATACGCAGCGTAAACTGACGTTTATCTGTAGCCATTAGGAATCCTCCAATTATGTATGAATTCGCCGCAATTATAAAACAGGCGCAGAAGAATATTAAAAACATATTGACAGCAGTGAATTCACCTGCTACAATTTAAAAAGTGAATTCACTTTGAGTTAAAACGACATAGTTGCTGGAGGATACACCCATGAATTTACAACACATTATATTTCAATATCTTGTGGAAGAAGAGACGCGGCCGAGCCTGGAGGACCCGGCATACAATGCGGCGGAGGATGCCCGGGACGCGGCGGAGCAGGAGCTCAAGAGTGCGTTGACTGGAAAGCAGCGCCGGCTGCTCACGGAGTTCCGGAAGCGGGAGGACGAGCTGTCATTGATGCAGCTGCGCCATATGCTGTCCCATTGCACCCTCTGCCTTTCAGCGGGGGGCACTCCCCCGACGCAGCAACAGCAGGGGCCATCGGGGCGAGGGCCGGCAGGCGAAGCTGGTTGACCGCCATCTGGCAGGAGGGCGCGGGTTGTTCTGGGGCCGCGCAGCAACCGGTTTCCGCCAATCTCCCGCTGCGGGGTTCTTAGGGGCGGAGGCCCCTAAGCGGCGTTTTGGTTCCTTTGCCGCTGGTGGCAAAGGAACCGCGGGTCCGGGGCGCGGAGCCCCGGGGCCTCCGCATCAGAAGCCACGCCCCTGCCGCCGGAGGCGGCAAGAAATCAGATCTCCCCGAACAGCGCCCAGGTATTGCTGTCCGTAATCCGCACATCCGCATACTGCCCGATCCATCCAGGATCACCCTTCAAATGTACCAGCCGGCCGCCGTTGGTGCGGCTGGAGAGAGGCCACTCGGCGTCGCCGCTCTCCCCGTCCACCAATACCCGGACAGTTTTGCCAATATACGCCCGGTGGAGCCCACCGGAAATCTGGTTCTGCGCATCCAGAAGCTTGTCAAACCAAACCTGCTTTTCTGCGCGGGAAACCGGGTCCGGCATGCGGGCTGCCGGCGTTCCGGGGCGGGGGGAGTAGATGAAGGTAAACAGCGCGTCATAGCGCACCTCTTTGATCAAGGAGACCGTCTCCATGGCCTCCGCCTCCGTTTCCCCGGGAAATCCAATGATGATGTCGCTGGTCAATACCAGCTCCGGCATCACCGACCGGGCATAGCGGACTTTTTCTAAATACTGTTCCCGGGTGTATCCCCGGTTCATGGCCTTCAGCACCCGGCTGCTGCCGGACTGTACCGGCAGATGCAGCTGCTTGGCGACATGGGTGCAGCGGGCCATGGCGTCAAACAGCCGCTCCCCGGCGTCCTTGGGATGGCTGGTCATGAAACGGATGAGATAGTCTCCCGGGATTTTGTCGATCTCCTCCAGCAGGGCCGCAAAATCCATGGGATTGTCCAAATCCTTGCCGTAGGAATTGACATTCTGGCCCAGCAGGGTGATCTCCCGGCAGCCGTCCTCCGCCAGCTGGCGGATCTCAGCAAGGATATCCGCCGGCTCCCGGCTGCGCTCCCGGCCCCGCACATAGGGGACGATGCAGTAGGAGCAGAAGTTGTTGCATCCATACATGATGGAAACCCAGGCCCTGACCCGGCTCTCCCGCACCACCGGCAGGCCCTCGGCAATGGAGCCGTGCTCGTCGGCAATGGAAAACACCCGCTTGTGGCGGGTATAGACCTCATAGAGCAGCTCCGGGAACCGCCAGAGCGCCTGGGGGCCGAAGATCAGGTCGACATGGCGGTAGGATGCACGGATTTTTTCCGCTACGACCTCCTGCTGGGCCATGCACCCGCACAGGCAGATGGTGAGCGAAGGGTTCTTCTCCTTGGCGTGGACCAGCTGCCCCACCACGCCGAACACCTTCTTTTCCGCGTTCTCCCGGATGGCGCAGGTGTTGATGACAATCACGTCCGCCTGGAAGGGGTCCCGGGTGAAGCCGCAGCCCATCTCCCGCAGCATCCCCATGATGCGCTGGCTGTCCGCCACGTTCTGCTGGCACCCATAGGTCTCCACCATGGCCAGGGGGCGGCGCTCCCGCTGCTGGTGGAGGGCGGCGAGGCGCGCTGTAAACTCCCGCTGCCGGTCCATCTCACCGGCGGGGATGACGACCTGTGTTCTCTCCAATGCCGTTCTCCTTGCTCTCATAAAATTTCAACTCTGATTATAGCGCGAAAACAGCAAAAAGACAAGCCTGGCTGCATCCGCCTGTTTATCCCCTTATTTTACCATACCCCGCCTGCTTTGGACAATCCCAAATTTTTTAGCAAAAGACCGGGCATCCGGCCCGGCAGGTCTGGCCGTTCCATTTGCAGATTTTGGTCACTCGCCGGCGCAGGATATCAGGAGATCGTCCAGCGCATCCAGGCCTTGTTTGAAAAATGTCAAAACGCCCAAACGGCGGATCTTTTTCCGCCGCTTTGCGTTCAATTTTCTTGCCGGGCGACAGCCCGCCTGCGAAAATTTGCCTTAATTGGCAAAAAATTTTTCGCTGTTGGACATTCCGCCAATTTTCAAACAAGGCCTAGGCCAGCGCCGATACGCAGGCCAGTACATATTCCTACCGGGATGAAAATGGGTCAGGCTGCTGGTGGTCTATAAGGGCCTGAAGGATCGCGGCTGGGTCTTTATAGGTCTGGGCCGGGGCTGCGGGGAAGGGCTTCTCGGACGGTTTGCCTGGCCGGCGTCTGCTGAACACATGCCCCCGTTTGTTTCCTGATTTGGTATTGACAGGGAGCCAATCTTTTCGCATTCATATATTCACATTAGAGAGGCGGCGTTTCGATGAAAACCAGAGCCCATCTGCCCCGCTGCGGTGTTGGGCCGGCCTATACGGACTTCTGTCAGCGGGTAAACAGGTGCATCCCCTGGTTCCCGAAAAATTGACGGATTTTTTTACAAATCTCCCGTTGACTTTTGCCAGCAGCTGGTCTATACTGTCCATGATAGGAATACGAATTAAAACTATATTGTATTCAATAGGAGGATAATTATGCCGCATCTCATGGACGCATTGGTAAAGCCCACCGAAGGTCCCGGCCTGGAACTGCGCCAGGTCCCCGTGCCGGAGCCCGGCCCCGGTCAGGTGCTCATCAAGATCCACAAGACCGCCATCTGCGGTACGGACGTACATATCTATAACTGGGACCCCTGGGCGCGGGAGCATATCAAGCCGCCGATGGTGATCGGCCATGAATATGTGGGCGAAATTGCCGCGCTGGGCGCCGGTGTAACCGGGCTCCATGTGGGCCAGCGGGTCAGCGGCGAGGGCCACATCACCTGCGGCCACTGCCGCAACTGCCACACCGGCAACATCCAGTGGTGCAAGGACACCCAGGGTGTGGGCGTGGACCGGGACGGCGCCTTCGCGGAGTACGTCTGCATCCCTGCGAGCAACGTCATCATCATCGACGAGAGTTTGGATGAGGATGTGGTATCCTTCTTCGACGCCTTCGGCAACGCCACCCACACGGCTCTGATGTGGAACATGGTGGGCGAGGACGTGCTGATCACCGGCGCAGGCCCCATCGGCATCATCGCCGTGGGCATCTGCAAGTACGCCGGGGCGCGCCGCGTCGTGATTACGGACGTGAACGACTACCGCCTGGAGCTGGCCCGGAAGATGGGCGCGGATGCGGCGGTGAACGTCAAGAGCGAGGATCTGCCCACCGTCATGCACAAGCAGGGCCTGGTGGAGGGCTTCGACATCGGCCTGGAGATGAGCGGCAGCGGCGCGGGTCTCCAGCAGATGATTTCCGTCATGCGCAACGGCGGCAAGATCAGCCTGCTGGGCATCTCCAACCAGCCGGTGCCTATGGACATGAACAGCATCATCTGCAAGGGCCTGACCCTCCAGGGCATCTATGGCCGTAAGATGGATAACTGGCACCAGATGTCCTACATGGTCCAGGGCGGCCTGGATCTCACGCCGGTCATTACCCACCGGTTCCACTACACCCAGTTCGAGGAGGGCTTTGCCGCTATGAACAGCGGGAAGTCCGGGAAGGTCATTCTGGACTGGAGCAAGTAATCCGCCCCCTGCGCAGGAAATACCCGCGAAGCGCAGCTTCGCGTACGCCATTCTTTTTTGATCTTTTTTCTTGCAAGACAAAAGGATGAATAACATTCAGGAGGAGCTATCATGAAGCAGGTACTGGAAAAGTACAGGAAGGAACTGGAAGCGATCCGCGAGGCGGGCACCTGGAAGGGCGAGCGGATCATCACCACCCCCCAGCGTTCCCGGATTGACACCACGGCGGCGAAGAAGGTCGTCAACATGTGCGCAAACAACTACCTGGGCCTCTCCAACCGGCCGGAGCTGATCGAGGCTGCCAAGGCCAGCTATGACCAGTGGGGCTTTGGCCTGTCCTCTGTGCGCTTTATCTGCGGCACACAGTCCATCCACAAGGAGCTGGAGCAGAAGCTGGCGGAGTTCCTGGGCATGGAGGACGTGATCCTCTACTCATCCTGCTTTGACGCCAACGGCGGCCTGTTTGAGACGCTGCTGGGGCCGGAGGACGCGGTGATCTCCGACGAGCTCAACCATGCCTCCATCATCGACGGCGTCCGCCTGTGCAAGGCCAAGCGGTTCCGCTACAAGAACAACGACATGGCCGACCTGCGCGCCCAGCTGGAGAGCGCCCGGGACGCGGGCTGCCAGGTGAAGCTGATCGCCACGGACGGCGTGTTCTCCATGGACGGGTACATCGCCAATTTGCAGGGGATCTGCGACCTGGCCGATGAGTTTGACGCCCTGGTGATGGTGGACGACAGCCACGCTGTGGGCTTCATGGGCGACACTGGCCGCGGGACGCCGGAGTTCTGCGGCGTTCAGGGCCGGGTGGATATCCTCACCGGTACCTTCGGCAAGGCGCTGGGCGGGGCCTCCGGCGGCTACACCGCCGCCCGCCAGGAGATCGTCGATCTGCTGCGCCAGCGCAGCCGCCCCTACCTGTTCTCCAACACGGTGGCCCCGGCGATCTGCGCCGCCAGCATCAAGACCGTTGAGCTGCTCAGCGCCTCCACCGAGCTGCGCGACCGCGTCCATGAGAACACCGCCTATTTCCGTGAGCAGCTCAGTAAGCTGGGCTTTGATGTGCTGGAGGGCAGCCATCCCATCGTTGCCGTGATGCTCTACGACGCCAAGGTGGCCTCTGCGTTCGCCGCACGTATGCTGGAAAAGGGCGTCTACGTGGTGGGCTTCAGCTACCCGGTGGTACCCCAGGGCCGTGCGCGCATCCGCACCCAGGTCTCTGCCGGCCACACCCGGGAGGATCTCGACTTTGCCGTCCAGTGCTTCAAAGAGGTCAAGGCGGAGATGGGCCTGTAAGCCGCCCCAGCCGCCACAGGTGCAAACGGGATAGTTTCCCTCAAATAAACATGGAAGCAGTACATGATTCTAAGTGTTTCATGTGCTGCTTCTTTTTCCATCAGGCGGCGGAACAAGCGGAAATCCTGATACGGGAGCGTCCGGATATTTTGGGAAATCTGCAAAATACCCTGATTCCTGCTGTGCTGATTGCCGCTATGTTCATGGGCTGTACCGTTAGAACCTGTATTCAAAACCGCTGCCCGGCGGAAAGGCGCCTGACGGTCTTCCGGCGGCATCGCATCTGTAAGATATTCCCAATGAAAATTTGATAATGCTTGTTGAAATCCGCAGTGGGTTTGTGGTAGTCTAATAGGGAAGAGCCCGGCAGCTGCCGGTGATCTATTTAGACAGGAGGGCGGAATATGAAGTCCACTGGGATTGTGAGAAAAATTGACGAGCTGGGGCGGATCGTGCTGCCAATTGAGCTGCGGCGCACGCTGGATATCGGGGAGCGGGAGGCTATGGAAATATTTGTGGACGGCCCCGCTATCGTGCTGAAGAAATACCGCCCCACATGTATTTTTTGCGATAGCGCAGCGGATATTACGATTTTCCGTGGGAAGAATATTTGCCCGAAGTGCCTGCAAGAGCTGCGCAGCGCCCCGATGGACTGAGCGGCAAACCTGCAAAATAAAGGAGGCCGGACGCTGGAAAGGGCCAGCGTCCGGCCTCTCTATGGTTCCTCCGGGGCCGGGTGGGCCCACAGGTACACCGCCTGTGCGGCGTTTTTGGGCACCACTGCCAGCAATTCCTCCAAGCTGGCCTCCCGGATGGCCCGTACGCTCTTGAATTTCTTCAGCAGTGCGATACGGCGGGCCTCCCCCACGCCGGGGATTCCGTCCAGGGTGGAGCCGCGCACGCTCTTGCCGTGGCTCTGGCGGTTGTAGGTGATGGCGAAGCGGTGGGTCTCCTCCTGGATACGGCCGATGAGGGAGAAGACGGCCTGGTTCCCCTGGATGCCGATTTCCCGCCCCTCCGGCGTAATCAGGGCGCGGGTGCGGTGGCGGTCGTCCTTGACCATGCCAAAGATGGGGATTGCCAGCCCGAAACGCTCCGTCACCCGCCGGGCCACCTTGGCATGTTGTTCGCCGCCGTCGATGAGAAACACATCCGGCAGGGGCATGAACTTCTTGTCCTGCTCCATATAGTGGGTAAGCCGCCGTGTCAGGACCTCCTCCATGGACTTATAGTCGTCAGGATGGCCGTCCAGCTCCTTGATCCGGAAGCGCCGGTAGCGGTCCTTGGCGGGCTTGGAGCCCTGGAATACCACCATGGAGGCCACAATGTCATCTGCGCCGGTGTTGGATATGTCGTAGGACTCCAGCCGCTCCGGCGGCTCGGCAAGGCCCATCAGCTTCCCCAGCAGCTCCATGGTGCGCCCGGCCCGCTCCTGGTTGGAGGTCTGACGTTCTGCCTCCTCCCGGGCGTTGGCGGCGGCCAGCTGAAGCACTTGGGCCCGGTCCCCCCGCTGGGGGACCCGCAGGACGACCCGGTGCCCCGCCTTCTCGGTCAGCAGCTGCTCCAGCACCTCCTGGTCCTCGATTTCCACCGGCAGGTAGATCTCCCGCGGCAGGGCGGAGCGTCCGCCGTAGTATTGCAGCAGCAGGGCGGAGAGGATCTCCCCCTCGCCGTCCAGGGCGGAGGCGGTGAACAGCTCCGCCTCCCGGCCGGTCAGCTGGCCCTCCTCGTAGTGGAGTACGGCAAAGCAGCACTTGGCCTCCAGATACAGGCCCCATACATCCGTGTCCGCGCACACGCCGGCGATCACCTTCTGCCGCTTGCCCAGGACCTTGATGGCCTGGATGCGGTCGCGCAGGGCGGCAGCCTCCTCAAAGCGCAGCGCCTCGGCGGCCTCCTGCATCTCCTTCTCCAGCTGGGCCGTCACCAGGCGCACCTTGCCCTCCAGCAGCTGCACCGCCAGATCGATCCGCCGGTTGTATTCCTCCGCGCTCATCTCCGGGCGGCAGAAGCCGTCGCACCGGCCCATGTGGTGGTTCAGGCAGGGCCGCTCCTTGCCGATATCCCGGGGGAAGGTCTTGTGGCAGGTGGGCAGGTGGAGGGCGTTGCGGATGGCGTCCAGGGCGGAGCGGGTCTCCAGACGGCCGCCGTAGGGGCCAAAATACCGGGCCCCGTCGCTGGCAACCCGGCTGACAATGGAGAAGCGGCGGTATTGCTCCCGGCTGAGCCGGACAAAGGGGTAGCCCTTGTCGTCCTTGAGCAGGATGTTGTAGCGGGGCATGTATTGCTTGATGAGCGCGTTCTCCAGTACCAGGGCCTCGAACTCGCTGCCCACGATGATGGTGTCAAATTCATCCACCAGGCTCACCATGGTCTGGGTTTTGAGGTTGTGGCCCCGCCCGGCCTGGAAATACTGGCTCACCCGGTTTTTCAGCTTCTTGGCCTTGCCCACATAGATGACCGTGCCGTCCTTGCCGTGCATCAGGTACACGCCCGGGGCCAGGGGCAGGCTGTTGGCCTTCTCCAGCAGCTCTTCCTTGGTCATAGTCCGTCCTTCCCCCGAGGGGTATCCCCCGGAAATAAAGTAAAAGACTGTTCCGTTGCCGAAACAGTCTTCTCATCCGTCATGCACTTATTCGCCGAATTCACCGGAACGGACCAGCTCGGCAAGGGCCTCAACGGCCTCCTTCTCATCGGAGCCGTCAGCGATCAGGGTAATGGTCGTACCCTTCACAATCCCCAGAGACAGGACGCCCAGCAAGCTCTTCGCATTAACCCGGCGCTCGTCCTTCTCTACCCAGATGCCGCTCTTGAATTCATTGGCCTTGCGGATGAAATAGGTGGCAGGTCTTGCGTGCAGACCAACCTCGTTGTTAATGGTGACTTCCTGAGTATACATACCTATATCTCCTTCATATCTCAATCTGCATGGTGGTTCGCAGCTCGGGAATATAGCTATTATGTTAGCAAATTTCTTTTTTCCCGTCAATAGCACATTCTACAAAATTATCCGGTTAATCCGGAGTTATCCGAGCCATTTTGTGGGAATATTTACGAAAGAATCCAGATTCAGCCCCGATATCGCCGCGTTTTAACAATTTAAAGGATAGTATTCCCGGATAATGCAGGAATTATCCGGCTGCCGCCATCCTATGCGCAGGAGGGGCGGGAGGTGTCACAGGCTGTCCGGGGAGTACTCCCCGAAGCCCTCCCCCAGCACTTCATGGGCCTCGCAGACGATGATGAACGCATGGGGGTCGATGGCTGTGACGGAGGCCTTGATGGCCGCGATCTGACTGCGCTTGAAGGCGCACAGCACCACCTGCTTCGCATCCCCGCTGTACCCGCCCCGGCCGTCAAGCAGGGTGATGCCCAGATCCATTTGCAGCAGGTGTTTTGCAATCTCCTGGCTCTTGGCGCTGATGATGTAGGCGATCTTGGCGTTGATGGAGCCATAGACCACCATATCCATGGTCAGGCTGGAGATGTACATGGCAATAATGCCGTAGAGGGCGTTGTTGACGTTGTGGAAAACCATCGCGTAGGCGCAGATGACCATCACGTCGATGCACAGGCACAGCCGCCCGATGGACAGCTGATGGATTTTGTACTTCAGCAGCCGCGCCGCCAGCTCTGTGCCGCCGGTGGTGGCCCCCACGCCCAGCAGCAGGCCCATAGACAGCCCCAGCAGGACGCCGCCGTAGATGCTGCTCAGCAGCGGGTCCATGGGCTGGAAGGTGTGCAGCGCGGCCAGGCCGTCGATCATCAGGGACCCTGCGGCCATAGCGTACAGGGAGGAGATCAGGATACGCACCCCCTGCTTGCGCACGCCGATGAGGAACAGGGGGATATTGAGCAAAATCACCGTAATACCGACCGGCAACATGGCGGCAAAGCGGTTGACAATCTGGGCCACGCCGGTAAAGCCGCCCATAGAGATGTTGTTTGGCTGGAAAAACCAGTTGAACGACAGAGCGTAGATGGCGCTGCCCAGGGTAATCACCCCGTACTCATAGAGCAGGCGCAGGAAGGGGCTCTTGATCTTCATCATCTTCTCCTCTTTCTTTCCGATTTGAATGGCTGGAGGGACGGATGGCCGCGCAGGTGGTGGCGCGGGTGCTAAAAACAGGAATCACATCATGGCAATTCCCGCCAAGTGACGTGATTCCTGCTTTTATTCCGCTCAGGGGAGGGCGTACCGCAGGTCCCGGCGCCCTCCTAGAACCTGTATTGACAGGTTCTTACTTCAGGCTCTCGGCAACTGCCACGGCGACGGCGACGGTGGCGCCTACCATGGGGTTGTTGCCCATGCCCAGGAAGCCCATCATCTCCACATGGGCGGGCACGGAGCTGGAGCCGGCGAACTGGGCGTCACTGTGCATCCGGCCCATGGTGTCGGTCATGCCGTAGCTGGCGGGGCCGGCGGCCATGTTGTCCGGGTGCAGGGTGCGGCCGGTGCCGCCGCCGGAGGCGACGGAGAAGTACTTCTTCCCCTGCTCCACGCATTCCTTCTTGTAGGTGCCCGCTACGGGGTGCTGGAAACGGGTGGGGTTGGTGGAGTTGCCGGTGATGGACACGTCCACGCCCTCCAGGTGCATGATGGCTACGCCCTCGCGCACATCGTCCGCGCCATAGCAGCGCACGTTGGCCCGCTCGCCCTCGCTGTAGCGGATCTCCTTGACGACGTTCACCCTGCCGGTGCCGTAATCAAACTGGGTCTGGACGTAGGTGAAGCCGTTGATACGGCTGATGATCTGGGCAGCGTCCTTGCCCAGGCCGTTGAGGATGACGCGCAGGGGCTCCTTGCGGGCCTTGTTGGCGTTCTTGACAATGCCGATGGCGCCCTCGGCGGCGGCAAAGGACTCGTGGCCGGCCAGGAACGCGAAGCACTTGCTCTCGTCGCTCAGGAGCATTGCGCCCAGGTTGCCGTGGCCCAGGCCCACCTTGCGGTCGTCGGCTACGCTGCCGTCGATGCAGAAGGCCTGCAGGCCCTCGCCAATGGCGCGGGCGGCATCGGCAGCGGAGGAAACGTTCTTCTTGATGGCGATGGCTGCGCCTACCACGTAGGCCCAGCAGGCGTTCTCAAAGCAGATGGGCTGGATGCCCTTGACGATCTCATAGGGGTCAAAGCCCTTCTCCTGGCAGATGGCGCGGCACTCCTCGACATCCTTGATGCCGTACTGAGCGAGGACGCCGTTGATCTTGTCGATTCTTCTCTCGTAGCTTTCAAACAGAGCCATAATTTTTGTCCTCCTCTCTTATTCGTGCCGGGGGTCGATATACTTGGCAGCAGCGTCGAACTGGCCGTAGTGGCCCTTGGCTTTCTCCAGGGCGGTGTTGGCGTCGTCGCCCTTCTTGATGAAGTCCATCATCTTGCCCAGGTTCACAAATTCATAGCCGATGACCTCGTCATCCTTGTTCAGCGCCATACGGGTGCAGTAGCCCTCGGCCATCTCCAGATAGCGGGGGCCCTTCTCCTTGGTGCCGAACATGGTGCCCACCTGGCTGCGCAGGCCCTTGCCCAGGTCCTCCAGGGACGCGCCCACAGCCAGGCCGCCCTCAGAGAACGCGGACTGGGTGCGGCCGTAGACGATCTGCAAAAACAGCTCGCGCATGGCGGTGTTGATGGCGTCGCACACCAGGTCGGTGTTCAGGGCCTCCAGGATGGTCTTGCCAATGAGGATCTCGCTGGCCATGGCGGCGGAGTGGGTCATGCCGGAGCAGCCCAGGGTCTCCACCAGGGCCTCCTCAATGACGCCCTCCTTCACGTTCAGCGTCAGCTTGCACGCGCCCTGCTGGGGGGCGCACCAGCCCACGCCGTGGGTGAAGCCGCTGATATCCTTGATTTCCTTGGCCTGGACCCACTTGCCCTCCTCGGGGATGGGAGCGGGACCATGGTATGCGCCCTTGGCGACGGGGCACATGTGCTGTACTTCGGTAGAATAGATCATGGCGAATCTTCCTTTCCTTTATATTTGAACAGTCGCGGGAAAAAGCAATCGACTCAGTTGCTTTCTGCGGATGCCCGGGAACAGGCCCGAGCCTATTAAATTATAGAGAAAAGGCGTCCCTTTGTCAAGGACGCCCGGTAGAAATCCGGCGATTTTCTTCTAGCTGACAATTCTTCAAACGGGAATTTGCTTACTCTTCCCAGTGCTCCAGTGTGCCGGCTGGATAGGCGTTCGTCCAATGATATGGCTGCAATTCCCTTAATTCGACAAATTTGATGGTATCCTCGCTTGTTGTGACAGCCACTTGTACGTCTTCGCCCCAATACCGCAGCCTCTCCTGGCAAATACCGCACGGTGATAATACCTTAAATGGGGAATTTTCATCATCACGGGTAAGGCACATACAATGCGTTACTTTTTCATTGTATTTGTGGGCCTCCAGCATCGCTCCCAATTCAATACAAACGACCGCACTTGCATTAGCGGTGTCAATTGAGACGCTGGTATAATAATTCCCCTTGGACGTGTGAACCACACCAGCGCCGCCCCAACCGGTAGGATACCGCTTTTCAATCAGTTCTACTGCGTTCCGATACATTTCCTGTTCGATTTCGTAATACCGCATAAATACCTCTAAATTATGATTTTATGTGCGCATCCGGCCCGCCGGGGGCATATGGCTGCATCACGTAGCAAGCCCGGCCCCGCTCCTTTGCTTTATACAAAATATTGTCCGTTTCCTCCAATAAATATTTGATATTCTGCGGGAAAACGAACTCATACGCGCCGATACTACAGCTGATCCGTTTCCCGGCCAGGGCACAGGAAATCCTTTGCAGGAATTGGTCCAGCCGCCGCTTCAGCTCATCCTGCGGCATTGATGATTCAATCAGGACGGCAAACTCATCCCCGCCCAGCCGTCCGACTGTCCCGTCGTCCCCGGCCATGCGCTGCAGGTTCACTGCAATCTCCTGCAAAACCTGGTCCCCAACGGAGTGGCCGAAGGTGTCGTTGATTGTCTTAAAATAATCCGCATCCACAAACAGGAACCAGCCCGTCCGTTTTTGGTCTGGGCGGTTCCTCTTCTGCGCCTTTTCGCAGTGGTACAGAAACATCCTTCTTCCCATAACGCCCGTCAGCGCGTCCAGATCCCCCATGTACTCGTTGTATGCCATGTATTTATAAATAGACATCAATAAAATGACGGAAATGGCATTCAGGGACAGCATGGCGAAAAGGAATTGTATCTGTAGATGCATCAGGTCGGCAGAAATGGAGGGGGACACCGCGATGCCATGCTGATTGAGCATGAATGATTCCCTTTGGGAAAAGTAGTTTGCCGCAAAAACCGCCATGCACAGCGCAAAGGATTCCAGCAGCGCAAAAAACAGGTTCATCTTTTTCGATGAGTAGGGGCTATGGATGGACTGGTCTATGCACAGCTTGATGTGCCGGATGGTTTTGCTCTGATAAATTGCCCATAATACTTCGACAGTTATGACGCAGATTGCCGCAAAGACCGAATCATCCCAGGCCCAGTGCAGGGCCGAATGGAAGTGATATCCCAGCTCGGGAAATAAAACCCCCATTGTTGTATAGACCAGCAAGGAGTGGACCTTGGGGGCAAACATGGAAATGACTCCCGCCCACAGGCGGAAGTGCTTCCGCTTTCTCGCCAATAAGAAAGCAATCCCAATCAGAAGCCCGAACAGGGCCCGGGTCCCCACGCTCAGCAGCAGGCTGCTGATTGGAGAGCCGCTCAAAAACGGGGAAAATGCGGCGTCTGCCGGCATGACATAGGTGGCAGACGCCTTATACATACTGGCGGAGCCAAAAACGAGCCCAATGACGACGGATTGCGCAGGGCCAAGCAGGCAGCCAGCCACCAGGATGGGGATGTACGCCGTGGTAACAGAGAGCGGCGGCAGATGGATATACCCTAAAAAGGTAAACGACATCAAAAATTCAATCGCAATAAGAATTCCCAAGAGGTAGCGGTCAAAGCAGGACTTGCTCCACAATTTTCTGATTACTGCCATCCAGCATCCCTCCCCGCCGGTCAACACACGCACCGTTTCACATCGCTGCACACACCTGCTCATTACAATAGGGTATAGTAAAACAACTATATCTTATTTCGCATAAAAAGTCAATATTTCATCCCAAAAATTCCATTCATGAAAACGCATTGAAAGGGATGAAAGCCTGTGGTAGAATCAGAAGGGCAAATTTGAAATTTGATGGAGGACAGGACAATGTTAAGGCCGAAGGAAATTGTATGCAGGTGGGTGGACGCCTTTAATCATCATGATGTAGAAGCGATTGTGTGTTTGTATCATGACAACGCAGTCAACCATCAGGTAGCAAATGTGCCGGTGGTAGGAATTGACGCAATCAGGGAAATGTTTACGGCGGAATTCGCAGCGGCGGATATGACCGCCATTGTAGAAAATATTTTTGAAGACGGGCAGTGGGCGATCCTGGAATGGAGCGACCCCTTGGGGCTGCGCGGCTGCGGATTTTTTCATGTTGTCAATGGGAAGATTCTATTTCAGAGGGGGTACTGGGATAAGCTCTCCTTTTTGAAGCAGCACAATCTGCCTATTGAACAGGGATAGACTGGCGCCCTTCTTTGGTTATTATGCCGAAACAAAGCGCGGCGATTAAAACAAAGATTAACAAAATAAAGCAGAAGAGGGGTAAAAATCCGCTTTCCCGGTTGCAGCCCGCCGGAAAACATGCTACAATATACCCATGAAAAGCCGCATTGCAGCGGCAGGCCCGGCGGCAGGGCACGGAGCCCGGCGATACGGCAGGTATCGCCGGGCCCCTTTGCCGCTGTGCCCAGGTATTTTTGAAGGAAGGAGAAGAATTGTGTATGGAAGATCAAAAGAAAGCGTATTTATTTGAGGAGGCCCCCATCCCCAAGGCGGTGTTTTCCATGGCGGTGCCCACCATCATCAGCTCTCTGGTCATGGTGCTTTACAACCTGGCAGACACCTATTTTGTAGGCATCCTCAACGACCCCATCCAGAACGCCGCCGTCACCCTGGCGGCTCCGGTCCTGCTGGCCTTCAACGCAGTGAACAACCTCTTCGGCGTGGGCAGCTCCAGCATGATGAGCCGCGCCCTGGGCCGGAAGGACTATGACACGGTGCGCCGGGCCTCCGCCTTCGGCTTCTACGGCTCAATTTGCGGCGGCCTGATCTTCACCCTGGCCCTGCTGGCAGCTAAGGGGCCGCTGCTGGCCCTGCTGGGCACGAACCCGGAGACTGCCGGGGCGACGGGCGAGTATTTGACGTGGACCGTAACCTGCGGCGCAGCTCCCGCCATCCTGAATGTGGTTATGGCGTATATGGTCCGCTCCGAGGGCAGCACCCTCCACGCCAGCATCGGCACCATGAGCGGATGCCTGCTGAATATGGTCCTGGACCCCATCTTCATCCTGCCCTGGGGGCTGGGCATGGGGGCGGCCGGCGCGGGGCTGGCGACCTTCCTCTCCAACTGTGCAGCCTGTGTGTACTTCTTTGTGCTGCTGTTTGTCCGGCGGGGGAAGACCTACGTCTGCATCCGGCCCAGTATGCTCCGCCTGGACCGCTCCATTGTGACGGGGGTGTGCGCCGTGGGCATCCCAGCGGCAATCCAGAACCTGCTGAATGTGACGGGGATGACGGTGCTCAACAATTTTACCTCATCCTTCGGCGCAGATGCGGTGGCCGCCATGGGCATTGCCCAGAAAATCAACATGGTGCCCATGAACATTGCCTTTGGGGCCTCCCAGGGGGTGATGCCCATTGTCGGCTACAACTATGCCTCCGGCAACCGGGACCGGATGCAGGGAACGGTCGGCTTTGCCATGAAGCTCTCTGTCTCCTTCCTGCTTTTTGTGGCGGTCTGCTACTACTTTGGCGCGGAATTTTTCGTGGGCCTGTTTATCCGCAACGAGGACATCGTCGCCTATGGCGCGCGTTTCCTCCACGGGATGTGCCTGGCCCTGCCGTTTTTGAATGTGGATTTCATGGCGGTCGGTGTATTCCAGGCCGCCGGCATGGGGCGCAAGGCGTTTTTCTTCGCCATCCTGCGCAAGATTATCCTGGAGATCCCGGCCCTCTATCTTCTCAACGCCCTCTTCCCCCTCTACGGCCTGGCCTACGCCCAGGCGGTGACGGAGGTGATC
>JAAWKB010000003.1 GCA_022797115.1 Oscillospiraceae bacterium | reverse complement strand
GCCATGACGCCGGCGGCCACGTAGCCCAGCATGGCCCAGATGGCCCCGGTGAGCGTAGCCACGTCCACCAGACGGGTGCAGCCCTCCTCCCGGGCGGCCCAGGCGATGGCGTCGGCCAGGATGAGGCGGCCCTCGGCGTCGGTGTTCAGCACCTCGATGGTCTGGCCGGAGAAGGCGCGGATCACATCCCCGGGCACCGCGCTCTCCCGGGAGATGCGGTTCTCACAGGTGGGGACCACGGCGACAGCGTTCACCTTTGCCCCCACTGCGGCCAGCGCCCGCACCGCAGCAGCCACTGCCGCGCCGCCGGCCATATCGCCCTTGATGCCCGCCATGGAATCCCGGGCCTTGAGGGAGTAGCCGCCGGTATCGACGGTGACGCCCTTGCCCACCAGCCCGAGCACCTCCTTGCTCTCCGGCGCGCCGTTGTAGCGCAGCACCGCCAGCGCAGGGGGATGGCCGCTGCTGTCCCCCACGGTCAGCAGGCCCCCCAGGCCCTTCTCCGCCAGCTCATCGCGGCGGTAGATCCGGGCCTGGACCGGCAGGCCGGACACCATGTCCGCCAGGGCCTGGGCAAACTGCTCCGGGACCAGCATGTTGGCGGGACGGTTGACCAGGTTCCGGGCCTCGATGACCGACCGCGCCAGCTCGCCCGCTGTGCGCAGATCCGCCTCCTGCCAGCCCTCGCCGCCGGCGTAGCAGGCCATCTCCGGCTCCCAGCGGCCCGAGAGGGCGAACTTCTGCTGATAGTTTGCGCCATAGATGCCCTCCAGGGCGGCGCAGAGCCCTGCCAGCCCCAGCTCGCCTGCGGCGGTGAGGTCAAACAGGCAGTTCTCAACCTTCAGCTCCTTGGCCAGCTTGGCCGCCTTGCCGTAGACCTCCTTGCAGGCCAGGGGCGTCCACTCCTCCCCGCGGCCCACGGTGATTTGGGTGGGGCCCGCCTCCTTGAGCTGGTAGCGCGCCAGCAGGTATTCCCCCGCGATGGGAGCCGCCTGGGCCTGGACTGCTTCGTTGTTATAGATTTTCAAAACCTTCTCCTCCTCCTGCCGGGCTGGCCGGCGGTTATCCTCAACAGTATAACGGATAGAGGCGCGCTTTGCAAGGCATCCGGCGACAGAATTTGCGGCTGCCGCCCCGGGCTGCGGGATGCCCCGGGAACATTTTTGGCGGTTCTGAGTGCTTTGCGCCCGAAATCCTTAACACATATTTTACACTTTGTCCATAAACAAACCCCGGCTTTTGTGCTATAATGCCAAACAATTGGCGCACTGCGCGTAAAATGAGAAACAGTCCTCATCAGGGCTTGGAGTTTTATATGAAGCAGCACGACAGCCTTACCCTAGGCATAGACATCGGCTCCACTACGGCCAAGGTGGTCCTGGTGGAGGACGGACAAATCCTATACGAAAAATACCAGCGCCACTTCTCCCAGGTGCGGCAGAAGATCCTGGAGCTGCTGGCGGAGGCAGCCCCCATCGCAGGCGGCCACCCCCTCACCGCCGCCATCTCCGGCTCTGCGGGGCTGGGCCTGGCGGAGGGGGCGGGCGTGCCCTTTGTCCAGGAGGTGTTCGCCACCAGCGAGGTGGTGCGCACCCTGGAGCCGGACGCCTCCGCCGTCGTGGAGCTGGGCGGGGAGGACGCAAAGATCATTTTCTTTGACGGCGGCATAGACGAGCGGATGAACGGCTCCTGCGCCGGCGGGACCGGGGCCTTCATCGACCAGATGGCCACCCTCCTGAACGTCACCGCTGACGAGCTGGATGCGCTGAGCCTGGAGAGCACCCGCCTCTACCCCATTGCGTCCCGGTGCGGCGTGTTCGCCAAGACGGACATCCAGCCCCTGCTCAACCAGGGGGCCAAGCACGCCGACGTGGCCGCCAGCATCTATCAGGCGGTGGTCAACCAGACCATCGCCGGTTTGGCGCAGGGCCGCCGGATTACGGGGAAGGTCCTGTTCCTGGGCGGGCCCCTCTACTACTGCAAGGGCCTGCGCCGCCGGTTCCAGGAGACGCTGAAGCTCACCAGCGACCAGGCGGTGTTCCCGGACTACGGCCGGTTTGCCGTGGCCATGGGCGCGGCCCTCTACGCCCAAAACGCAGGCGCAGCCTGCACCATGGACCAGCTGCGGCAAAAGATTGCGGCCAGCTCCCCCCTGCGGGATACGGCCAACCTCCTGCCGCCCCTGTTCTCCTCCCCGGCGGACTATGAGGCATTCCGCGCCCGCCACGCCGCCGCCACCGTGCCGGAGGGGGATCTGGACGCCTACCGGGGCGGGGCCTGGCTGGGCATCGACTGCGGCAGCACCACCACCAAGCTGGCCCTGCTGGGGCGGGACAGGGAGCTGCTGTACACCTACTACAGCTCCAACCGGGGCAACCCGGTGGAGATTGTCCGGGAGCAGCTGGAGGCCATCTACGCCCGCTGCGGGGACCGGGTGGAGATCCTGGGCAGCGCCGTCACCGGCTACGGCGAGGAGCTCATCCAGGCCGCTTTCGGTGTGGACCGGGGCGTGGTGGAAACCATCGCCCACTACACGGCGGCCAAGCACTTCTGCCCCCAGGTGGATTTCATCCTGGATATCGGCGGCCAGGACATCAAGTGCTTCAAGATCAAAAACGGCGCAATCGACTCGATCATGCTCAACGAGGCATGTTCCTCCGGCTGCGGCTCCTTTATCGAGACCTTTGCCAAGTCCATGGGCTGCGGCGTTGCGGAATTTGCGGGGAAGGGCCTGCAAAGCGCCGCCCCGGTGAATCTGGGTAGCCGGTGTACCGTGTTCATGAATTCCTCCGTCAAGCAGTCCCAGAAGGACGGGGCCACGGTGGAGGATATCTCCGCCGGGCTCTCCATCAGCGTGGTGAAAAACGCCGTCTACAAGGTCATCCGGGCCAGCAGCGCCGATGAGCTGGGGGACCATGTGGTGGTCCAGGGCGGCACCTTCTACAACGACGCGGTCCTGCGGGCCTTTGAGCAGGAGCTGGGCAAGCAGGTCATCCGCCCCGCCATTGCCGGGCTGATGGGCGCCTATGGCGCGGCGCTGTACGCCATGGAAACGGTGTCCGACCCCCGCTCCGGCCTGATCTCCCCGGAAGGGCTGAAGGCATTTGTACATACGGCCAAGGCCGCGCTCTGCCAGGGCTGCGCCAACCACTGCCGCCTGACCGTCAACAGCTTCGGGGACAAGAAAAAATATATCTCCGGCAACCAGTGCCAGAAGGGCCTGGGCCTTGCCAACGCCGAGGAGCTGCCCAACCTCTATACCTGGAAACGGGAGGCGCTGCTCTCCCCCCAGCCGGGGGCGGAGCTCCGGGGGACCATCGGCCTGCCGCTGGCCCTGGGGATGTACGAGCTGCTGCCCCTGTGGCGCGCCCTGTTCACCCAGCTGGGCTTTCGGGTGGAGGTCTCCGGGCTCTCCAGCAGGCGGATCTATGAGAAGGGGCAGTTCTCCATCCCCTCCGATACCGCCTGCTACCCGGCCAAGATCATGCACGGGCACATCGAGGTACTGCTGGAGCGGGGCGTGGACGCCATCTTCTACCCCAGCCTGACCTACAACGTGGATGAGCGGGCGGGGGACAACTACTACAACTGCCCGGTGGTGGCCTACTACGCCGAGCTGCTCCGGGGCAATATGGACGACCTGGAGCGGACCCGGTTCCTCTCTCCCTTCCTGAATATCAACAACCGCCGGGAGCTGTCCAAGGAGCTCTTTGCCTGCCTGGGGCCGGCGTTCCCCGGCATCACAAAGCGGGAGATCCGCAAGGCGGTGGACGCGGCCTTCGCCGCCTATGAGGCCCATATGGCGGCGGTGCGCAGCCAAGGGGAGCAGGCCGTAGCCTGGGCCCGGGCCCACGGGAAACGGATCATGATCCTGGCCGGGCGGCCCTACCATATCGACCCGGAGATTGGCCACGGCATCGACAAGCTGGCCGCCTCCCTGGGCTTCGTGGTGGTCAGCGAGGACAGCATCTGCCATTTGGCGGACCCCGCGCCGGTCCATGTGCTCAACCAGTGGACCTACCACGCCCGGCTCTACCGGGCGGCCCGGTACGCCTGCGGGCACAACGACACCCAGCTGGTACAGCTGGTGAGCTTCGGCTGCGGCGTGGACGCCATCACCACCGACGAGGTGCGGCGCATCCTGGATGAGGCCGGGAAGCTGTATACACAGATCAAAATTGACGAAATCACGAACCTGGGCGCGGTCAAGATCCGGCTGCGGAGCCTCATTGGCGCGCTGGAGGAGAAGGGAGTGTAAGCAATGGTCAACAGTGAGAAGGGCTATGTGGTGTTTACGGAGGCCATGAAAGCCACCCACACGATCCTGGTGCCCAACATGCTGCCCATGCATTTTAAAATCATCGGCAAGGTCCTTGGGCAGGCGGGCTACAAGGTGGAGCTGCTGGAGACCAGCGGCCCCCGGATCGCGGAGGCAGGGCTGAAGTACGTCCACAACGACACCTGCTACCCCGCCATCCTGGTGATCGGCCAGTTCATCGATGCCCTGCAAAGCGGGAAGTACGACCCGGACAAGGTGGCTCTGATCCTCTTCCAGACCGGCGGCGGCTGCCGGGCGTCCAACTACATCCACCTGCTGCGCAAGGCCCTGGAGAAGGCGGGGCTGGGCCATGTGCCGGTCATCTCCCTGAGCCTGGCGGGGCTGGAGACCCACCCCGGTTTCCGGCTGACGGTGCCGCTGGCCATGAAGATGATGTATGGGGTGCTGTACGGCGACCTGCTGATGACGCTGGTCAACCAGTGCAAGCCCTATGAGCTGGAACCGGGCAGCGCCCAGGCCCTGGCCGCCAACTGGACGGAGCGGCTGGCGCGGGAGATGGGCGAACAGGCCAGCTACCGGCAGGTGAAGGCCAATTACCGGCGGATTCTGGACGATTTCGCCGCCCTGCCAATGGAAAAAACGGAGAAGGTCCTGGTTGGCGTGGTGGGGGAGATTTTTGTCAAATACTCCCCCCTGGGGAACAACAACCTGGAGCAGTTTTTGGTGGACGAGGGGGCCGAGGTGGTGATCCCGGGCCTGCTGGACTTCTGCCTGTACTGCGTATACAACAACCTGCTGGACCACAAGCTCTACGGGATGCAGAAGCGGATGCAGCTGGCCTACCGGGCCGCATACCGCTACCTGCTGGGCAAGGAGCGGGACCTCATTGATATCATGGTGCGCCACGGCCGCTTCGCGCCGCCCACCCTCTTCACCCACACCATCGGCCTTGTCCAGGGGACCATCAGCATGGGGGTCAAGATGGGCGAGGGCTGGCTGCTGACGGCGGAGATGCTGGAGCTGGCGGACAAGGGCGTGAGCAACATTGTTTGTACCCAGCCCTTCGGCTGCCTGCCCAACCACATCTGTGGCAAGGGGATGATGAAGCCGGTCAAGGCCCAGCACCCGGAAATCAACATCGTCGCCATCGACTACGACGCCGGGGCCACGAAGGTCAACCAGGAAAACCGCCTGAAGCTCATGCTGGCGAACGCCCAGCAGCGGCGCGCACCGCTGCCTGTCCAGGAGGCGGCTGCCCCCCTGCAGGCAACGGCCAGGACGGATGAAAGCCAGCCTGCCAGCGGAGAATTCCTGCGGGCTGTCTGATAGAAACACAGAGAGACCCCGCGCCTGCCGGCGCGGGGTCTCTCTGTGTCAAAAAAGCATCATAAACCATCCGGGGCGCAGGCTGTGCCGGAGCAAACCCATCGGGGGATTACGCCTCCGGCTCCTTGCTCAGATCCAGGCTGCGGATCTTCTTGCGCAGGGGCAGGACCGCCGGCGGGGATACGCTCAGCTCATCCACGCCCATACGGAGGAAGGTCTCTGTCAGGGTCAGGTCCGCGCCCAGCTCGCCGCAGATCCCCACCCAGCAGCCGTGCCGGTGGCCGGCCTCCACCGTCTGGCGGATCATGCGCAGCACAGCGGGGTGGTGGGCGTCGTAGAATGCGTCCAGCTTGGGGTTCTGCCGGTCAATCGCCAGGGTGTACTGGGTCAGGTCGTTGGTGCCCAAGGAGAAGAACTCGACCTCCTCGGCAAGCTCGTCGGCAAGCATCACTGCCGCCGGGGTCTCGATCATAATGCCGATCTCCACCTCGCCCATGGGTACGCCCTTCTCCCGCAGCTCCCTGCGGCATTCCTCCAGAATGTCCTTCGCGTCCCGGATCTCCCGCACGGAGATAATCATGGGGAACATGATGGACACCGTGCCGTAGGCGCTGGCCCGCAGGATGGCGCGCAGCTGCGCCTTGAAGATATCCTTCCTGGTCAGGCAGATGCGGATGGCCCGGTAGCCCAGGGCGGGGTTCTCCTCCTTGTCCAGGTTGAAGTAGGACGCCTGCTTATCCGCGCCAATGTCCAGGGTGCGGATGATGACCTTCTTGCCGGCCATGGTCTCCGCCACCCGCTTATAGATGGCGAACTGCTCATCCTCGGTGGGGAAATCTTGGCTGTCCAGATAGATAAACTCGCTGCGGAACAGGCCGATGCCGCCCGCGTCGTTCTGGAGCACCAGCCCCACGTCGCTGGCGTTGCCGATATTGGCGTAGACCTTGATCTCCTTGCCGTCCAGGGTAACATTGGGCTTCTTCTTCAGGCCCTGGAGCAGGGCCTCCTGCTTGAGGTCCTCCTTGCGCTTCTCCTCCATCGTGGTCAGAAGCTCCGGGGCGGGGTCCACGTAAACGCAGTGGTTATATCCGTCCAGAACAGCCAGCTTCCCGTCCCAGCTGTCATCATACTCCACGCCGATCAGGGCGGGGATGTTCATGGTCCGGGCCAGAATGGCGGTATGGCTGTTGGAGGAACCGTAGCGGGTGATGAAGCCCAGCAGCTTGCTCTTGTCCAACTGCACGGTCTCGCTGGGGGTGAGGTCGTCAGCCACCAGGATGGAAGGCTCATCCCCCAGGGCGTTGCCCTCTGTGGCGCCGCTGAGGATGTTCACCACGCGGGACGAGACATCCTTGATGTCCGTGGCGCGGGCCTTCATATAGGCGTCCTCCATATCGGCAAAGGCGGCGGCGAAATTCTCCCCTGTGGTGGCGACGGCGTACTCCGCAGTAGCCCCCTGGGTCTCGATGATGCTCTTGACCGCGTCCAGATAGTCGTCGTCATCCAGCATCATCTCATGGATCTCGAAGATAGCGGCGTTCTCCTCGCCTACCTCGTCCAGCGCCTTCTCATAGAGGGCGCCCAGCTGCTCCTGGGCCTTCACCCGGGCGGAGTCAAAGCGGGCCAGCTCCTCCGCCACCGTCAGCGTGGAGGAGACGGCGGTCTGGGTCTCCTCCTTGCGGTAGATGCGCAGCGGGCCGATGGCCACGCCATTAAGAATGGATTTACCCGTTGCTACCTGCATGGGCTTGCTTCCTCCTTATTTTTTTGTTACAGGTTGTCCTTGAAGAACTGCTCCATAGCGGCGATGCTGGCGTCCTCGTCGCCGCCCTCGGCAGAGACAATCACGGTGTCGCCGCCCTTGACGCCCAGGCCCATCACGGCCATGAGCTTGGTTGCGGAGGCGGACTTGCCGCCCTCCTTCTCCACAGTGATGGCGCTGTCAAGGGCCTTGGCGGCCTTGACCAGCAGCCCGGCGGGGCGGGCATGGATGCCGATGGGGTCATTAATGACATACTGGAACTGCTTCATGGTGGTTACATCCTTTCTCTTCCATCTGGTTTGTATTCCGGAGCCTGGCGGCTCCTGCCGGATTATTTGTTCACGCGCAGCACATCGTCGCCGGGCTGGACCGCGCCGGAGGCGACCTCATCCACGGAGGCGAAGTCGTCGGTGTTGGTGACGGCCATGATGACGGTGGTGGCGTGGCCGGCCGCCTGGATCTTGCCCAGATCCATGGTCAGCAGCGGATCGCCCTTCTTCACCATCTGCCCCTCCTTGACGGAGTTGGTGAAGCCGTCGCCGTTCATCTCCACCGTGTCCACGCCCACATGAATCAGGATCTCCATGCCGCCCGCCTCCATACCGATGGCGTGGAGGGTGTCGGTCAGCTGGGTAATCTTGGCGTCAATGGGGGCGAACACTTTGCCCTCCTCAGGGGCCACGCCGCAGCAGACGCCCATGATGCCCTGGGAGAACATCTCGTCGGGGATCTGGTTCATCGGCACGTAGGTGCCCTTGGAGGGTGCGCCGAGGATCGCGGGGAAGGTGACGGCAGCGGCGGGGGCGGCCTGCTCCTTACCCTTTAAAAAGTCGAATAAGCCCATGGTTCTGATACCTCCTGTTAATTTGTACGGCTCTCCGAAACAGTGTTTCCTTTTTATCGCAGCCGTGCGGAAAAGGAAGGGGCCCTCCATGGTATTATGCCTTTTCCAGCACGATCAACGCATCGTCATAGTAGGGGTGCATCTCCAGCTCAGTCACGCCCTCCCGGTACGCCAGGGACAGCGCCGTGCGCCCATCCCCATCCAGCTGGATGGCGGTGGCGGTATAGCCGGACCAGTCCCCGTGCAGGGCCAGCGGCGCGCTGGTGGGCACATACAGCAGCAGCGCATCCCCGGCCCTGGCGGCGCGGATGGATTCCCCGTACTGCACCAGGACCTCCTGGCAGGGCTGGACGGCGGTGATGGCCCTCTCCTCAAAGAACTGCCGGGCGAAAGCGAAGTCCGCCGCACCAGGGAACCGGAGGGCCGCCTGGTGGGGCTGGGCCTGCAAAAAGCCCTCGCCGCCAATGGGGTTCTTGGGCTGGCCGGGGATCCACCAGTTCCATACGCCGTGGGCGCCGTAGGTGATCCCGGCACAGGCCCCGGCCAGCAGGCTGTTCCAGAGGGCAGAACGGGTCTCCGGGCGGCGGAACCGGCCGTAGAGCTTGTGGCTATATCCCATCTGCTCATAGCAGGGCTCGCTGTTGATGACCGGGCGGCGGGGCGAACGGGCGGTGAAATGCTCCGCCAGCTGATGGCACATCCCCTGGGCGGCGGCATTGTGGCCGGACTGGTAGAGGTACAGGTCCGCCCGCTCCCCAAACTCCTGGGGCAGGCCGTCGTAGCGGCCCTTGATGTGGTAGGCCTTCAGCGCGCCGGGGGCATAGCGGTCCACCAGATCCGTCACCAGGCGGTAGCGGGCAATGGATGCCTCGCTGTCAAACCCGGTGTCGCCGCTGACGAGATAGACCGGTTCAAATTCATTGAAGCTCTCGCAGATGGCGCGCACAATGGGCTCCACCCGCTCCTCGGGGATAATATTGCCGCTGTAAATCTTGCTGGCCCAGGTGTCCGGCACGTAGTTGCACCACATAACCACCAGGGCCAGGGTGAAGCCCCGGTCCACGGCGGCCCGGCACATGCGCTGGGCGCGGTCAAAGTAGTCCTGCCGGAGGGTGGAGAAGTCGTAGCGCATACCGTCCTCCAGCAGCGGGAAGGGCTGCCAGGGCTGCCCGGTCCCGCAGCGGTCCCACTGGGGCAGGGTGTTGATCTGTAATACATTAAACCGCTGTTTTGCCCGAATGTCAAGATATTCCTGCCACTCGCCTTCGCTAATATTTGTGAACGCGCTCCAGCAGGTGTCCGCCAGCCAGAAGAAGTGCCGGCCGTCCCGGACCAGGTGGTTCTGGGATACGCAAAGCGCCACGTCCGTCCCCCCCTCAGCCCAGGTCCTCGCCGTTGGTGGCGATGACCTTCTTGTACCAGTAGAAGCTGTCCTTGCGGCTGCGCTTCAGGGTGCCGTTCCCGTCGTTGTCCTTGTCCACGTAGATGAAGCCATAACGCTTCTTCATCTCGCCGGTGGAGGCGCTCACCAGGTCGATGGGGCCCCACATGGTGTAGCCCAGCAGAGGCACGCCGTCCTCGCTGACGGCCTTCCCCATGGCCTGGATGTGGGCGCGGAGGTAGTCGACACGGTAGCTGTCGTGGATGGAGCCGTCCTCCTCCACCTTGTCCACGGCCCCCAGGCCGTTCTCCACGATGAACAGGGGTTTCTGGTAGCGGTCGTAGAGGGTGTTGAGCGTCACCCGCAGGCCCACCGGATCGATCTGCCAGCCCCATTCGCTGGCCTTCAGGTAGGGGTTGAGCAGGGATGAGATGGCGGCATTGCCGGGCTTCTTGTACTTCTCTACAGTCTCCGGGTCGGCGGAGGTGCTGCGGGAGGCATAGTAGCTGAAGCTGATGAAGTCCACAGCCCCCTCCTTCATCACCGCCTTGTCCACCTCGGTGCAGTCGAGCTGGATTCCGGCCCGCTCCATCCGTTTCCAGGCCCAGACAGGGTACTCGCCCCGGGCCTGGGCGTCGGTGAAGAAGTAGTTGTCCCGGTCCGCCTCCATGGCGGCGTACACGTCGTCGGGGTTGCAGGTGAAGGGGTAGTACTGCCCTGCGGCCAGCATACAGCCCACCATGCACTCCGGCATAATCTCGTGGGCCAGCTTCACCGCCTTGGCGCTGGCGACGATCTCGTAGTGGGCGGCGCGGTACTTGACCTCCTCCGGGTTCTCGCCCTCATCAAACAGGACGCCTGCGCCCATAAAGGGCATGTGCAGGAGCATATTGATCTCATTAAAGGTGAGCCAATATTTGACCTTGCCCTTGTAGCGGTTGAAGATGGCGGCGCAGAACTTCAGGTAGGCGTCAATCATCCGCCGGTCCTTCCAGCCGCCGTACTTCTCAATCAGGGCAATGGGGGTGTCAAAATGGCAGATCGTGACCAGCGGCTCGATGCCGTACTTGAGGCACTCGTCGATCAGGCTCTCATAGAAAGCCAGCCCCGCCTCGCAGGGCACGGCGTCGTCGCCATTGGGGAGGATGCGGGTCCAGGCGATGGAGAAGCGGTAGACCTTGAAGCCCATCTCCGCAAACAGGGCGATGTCCTCCTTGTAATGGTGGTACATATCGATGGCCTCGTGGGCGGGATAGCGGTGCTCCCCGTCGCATTCGAGCATCTTCAGCTGGCCCCGGGAGACCTTCATCCGGTCCGGGCCGAAGGGCACCACGTCTACGCTGCTCAGGCCGCGCCCACCCTCCTGGTACGCGCCCTCGCACTGGTTGGCGGCCGTCGCGCCGCCCCACAGGAAACCATTCGGAAACATGCTCATGAGAAAGAACTCCTTTTTTGGTATTCATCCTTTTTCTTGAAAGAAAAAGGATCAAAAAGAACTTTAAATCTACGCTTTATCTGGGGCTTGTCTGATCAATGGCAGAATGACCAAAAGCGAGAGATTTTTTAACGCTGTCCAGCGGAAAAAGATCCGCCGTTTGGGCGTTTTGACATTTTTCAAACACGCCCTAGGCTGGGGCCCATTTTACAGGGCGATCCGTGCAGGTGATGGAGAAATGGGCAAAGCCGTGTTCTGCAACACGGCTTTGCCGCGTCAGTTGATCCAAAACCAACGGCGGTCAGAGTATGCGGTTATCGGGGATTACTTCGCCTTGACGCCGTCCTCCTTGTAGGTCGCCAGGCCGATGACCAGGGCGATGGCAAAGGCGATGATGGAGGCAACCAGCACAACCCACATGCTGAACAGGCCGGTGCCACCGGCGTCAATGTAGCCGGGCAGGCCGAACAGGCCCAGGCCGCCGGGGATGTAGCGCTTCGCACCCAGGATACCCACCAAAGCGCCCGCAATACCGGAGCCGATACAGCCGGCAATGAAGGGGTTCTTCTTGGGCAGGTTGACGCCGTAGATGACCGGCTCTGTGATGCCGAACATGCAGGAGATGAAGGCCGGGATGCCGATCTTCTTCAGCCGCTGGTCCTTGGTGCGCAGGATCACCGCCAGCACCGCGCCCGCCTGGGCGAAGGGGGTGGCGAAGGTACCGGGCATAATGAAGTCATAGCCCAGGTTGGCCAGGTTGATATAGCCCAGGGGGATGACCGACCAGTGGAAACCGAAGATGACCAGGACCTGCCAGAATGCGCCGACAATGATGCAGCCCAGGGTTGCGCCGACGACGGGGATGTTGAACAGGGTCTCGAACACCAGGGTCAGCACGCCGCAGATGATGCCGGACACAGGTCCGATGATCAGGTAGGTCAGAGAGGACATGATCACCAGTACGCACACCGGGGTAATGAAGTTCTTGATCATGTCGGACAGGTGCTGGTTGAGCCACTTCTCCAGCTTGGCCGCAAAGAAGCAGCAGATCACGATGGGGATAACGGAGGAGGTGTAGCCGGAGGAGGGGAAGATCACGGGTATGCCGAAGAAGGAGGTATAGAAGCTCATCTCAAAGGCAGTCCCGGTCAGCACCGTCCCTAGGGCCTCGCCGCCCTTGAGGGCCACCATGGTGGGGTAGCACAGGGAAATACCAAGCGCCATGCCTGTGTACTCGCTCATCTTGAACTTCTTCGCAGCGGTGTAGCCCAGGATGACCGGCAGGAAGTAGAAGAAGCCGTCGGCCACAGTATACCAGATCATGTACGCGCCGCCGGAGGCGTCCAGCAGGTTGAAGAAGGTCAGCAGCGTCAGAACGCCCTTGATGATACCGGAGGCGCCCAGCAGGGTGATGGTAGGCGCCATGATGCCGGAGATCATGTCGATGAGGATGGTGGCAATGTTCTTCTTGCCGCCGGAGGGACTGTCATCCTCAATGGCGTTGCCGTCCTCGTCTACCGTGCCCATGCCCTGGAGGTGCCCGACCTCCAGCACCGCGTCGTAGACCTCGCCAACCGCGTTGCCGATGACCACCTGGTACTGGCCGTTGGCCTGGATAACCTTGAGTACGCCGTCCGTCTGGTTGAGGATATCGGTGTTTGCCTTGCTCTCGTCCTTGAGTTTAAAGCGCAGCCGGGTGATGCAGTGGGTGATGCTGTTGATGTTCTGCTTGCCGCCCACATTTTGGATAATAATACGGGCCAGCCCATCATACTTACTTGCCATGGTGTTCCTCTCCTTTTTCAATTCTTTCTCCCCGCCGCCCCAGCCGCCTGCCGGGCGGAGGGGGACGGCACTCTCTGAGACGGCGCCATTATAGCACAGAGAGGGAAAAAATTTCGCTAAGAGGGGTTCTATCTGTAAAGTTTGTCAAAAATCCTAAAAAATAATCCCATTTTTTGGGCACACCCGATAAGGCCCCGCAAAGAGCAAAATGAAATTTACTAAATAATTTATTAAATATTTATATAAAAATATGCAGATCAGGGGGCCATACTGTTGAGGTCCAATACCGATTCCCGGACAATAATGCTGGGCTGCACCAGAATCCGCACCGTCTCCGGCATATCCTGCCGCAGGCGCTCATACAGGCGGTTCACCGCCAGCGCACCCATGCGCTCCTTGTGTACGCCCATGGTGGTCAGGGGCGGGTCGATCATCTGGCAGAGCGAGGAATCGTCAAAACCGATGACGGACACATCCTGGGGGATGCGCAGGCCGCTCTCCTGGATGGCGCGGCAGCAGCCGGCGGCGATGCTGTCGTTGTCGGCAAAAAAGGCGGTGGGCAGCACGGGGTCCGTGGCCAGGTAGGCACGCATATCGGAGGCGGCCGCCTCCGGGGTGGTGCCTACGCGCACCACCCGGCGGGACGAGTCCTTGGCCGCAGCATCCGGCAGGCTCCGGCAGCCCATCAGATACCCGTCATAGCGGCGGCTGAAGTTGCGGATATCCACGCTGCTGTGGAGGTAGCCCAGCCGGGTATGGCCGCAGCTGATGAG
The DNA here is from genome assembly GCA_022797115.1 of Oscillospiraceae bacterium. Taxonomy (GTDB): domain Bacteria; phylum Bacillota; class Clostridia; order Oscillospirales; family Oscillospiraceae; genus Pelethomonas. Next base: position 50,543 of record JAAWKB010000003.1, on the reverse strand, counting down.
GTAGCGGACCGCGTTCCAAGCGCCGTAGCGGTTATCAATCCCTACCAAATCATAGCTTTCTGACGTAATGAAGTTATCCAGCACCACAATCGGGACGCTCAGCCCGAAAAACAGCTGCATATCCACGCTGCGCATCTCCGTGGCCAGCAGGATGATGCCCTCGCTGTTGAGGCTGCGGATGCTGCGCAGCTGCTCCTGCGGGTTCTGGCTGCCGTAAAAATAGGACACAGACAGGTGGTAGCCCAGGGCCCCGGCCTGCTCCGCCACCCCCTCGGTCAGCTGCTCAAAAAAGGGCGTGTCGGAGAAGACCTTGCCATGGCGCTTGTAAATGACCATCTGGAGCATCCCCGACTTGTCCGGTGTGCGCCCCTCCATGGGATAGCCCATCTGCCGGGCTGTCTCCAATATGCGCTCACGGGTCCCCTCGCTCACCCCGGGCCGGCCCCGCAGGGCCAGCGATACCGCTGCCGGGGAGACCCCCAGCCGCTGCGCCACGTCCTTTGCCGTTACCGCCATTGCGCCCCCTCCTTTGTAGGATGTATACAAGATACCAGTTTTATTCTACCCGCCTGTCCGCCGGCTGTCAAGCGCGGTTTAGTAAATTATTTACCACTCGTTTTAGTAAATCTGCGCACCCCTGCGCCCCGTCCCTTGTGGAAAATGGCAAAAGGGCGGGGCTCCCTTTTCTCCGTTTCGTAGAAAAACAACCCCCAGGCTCCGTCCCGCCGCCTGCCGGCCCGGGCGCGTGCTATACTGGTGCCAACCAAATCGGAAGCAAGGAGGATCATCCCATGAGTACGATCAAGCTTGGCTTTGCGCCTACCCGCCGCAGTATCTTCTCCGCGCCGGACGCGGTGAAATACCGGGGCCTCACGGCGGACCGCCTGCGGGAGCTGGGCGTGGATTTTGTAGACATCGGTGAGATAAACGAGGAGGGGCTGCTCTACAGCGAGGACGACCGGCTGAAGGTCCTGGAGAAGTTCCGGGCCGCCGGTGTAGACGGCCTGATGCTGCCCCACTGCAACTTTGGCACGGAATATGTATGCGCCCGGCTGGCGAAGGATCTGGGCGTGCCGGTGCTGCTCTGGGGCCCCCTGGACGAGCGGCCTGAGCCGGACGGGACGCGCCTGCGGGATACCCAGTGCGGCCTGTTCGCCACCGGAAAGGTGCTGCGCCGGTTCCAGGCGCCCTTCACCTACCTGACCAACTGCCGGCTCAGCGACCCGGTATTCGAGCGGGGCGTGAAGGATTTCCTGGCGGTGTGCCGGGTCGTGAAGACCTTCCGGAGCATCCGCATCCTCCAGATCGGCCCCCGGCCCTTCGACTTCTGGTCCACCATGTGCAACGAGGGCGAGCTGCTGGAGCGGTTCAACGTCCAGCTCTCGCCGGTGCCCCTGCCGGAGCTGACGGCGGAGGTCAAACGGGCCATCGCAGACGGCGCAGAGGTCCGGGAAACCATGACCTACTGCCGGGCCAACATGGAGGTCAAGGTCACGGACGAGCAGTTGGCCAACGTGGCGGGGCTGGCGGTGGCCATGGAGCGGCTGATGAAAAAGTACCACTGCAGCGCCGGGGCCATCCAGTGCTGGAACGCCCTCCAGGACGAGCTGGGCATCATGCCCTGCGCCGCCAACGCCCTGCTCAATGACAAGGGCATCCCCGTGGTCTGCGAGACGGACATCCACGGGGCCATCACCGCCCTGCTGGTGGAGGCCGCGGCCAACGACGGGACCCGCTCCTTCTTTGCTGACTGGACCATCCGCCACCCGGACATCGAAAACGGCGAGCTGCTCCAGCACTGCGGCCCCTGGCCCCTGAGCGTGGCCGGGTGCAAGCCCTGCATCACCTACCCCCTGGCCTTCGACTACCCGGGCGCCATCACCGCCGAGGCCAAGCACGGGGATCTCACCCTGGCCCGGTTCGACGGGGACAACGGCGAGTACTCCCTGCTGCTGGGCAACGCCAAGGGTGTGGACGGCCCCAAGGGCATGGGCACCTATCTCTGGGTGGAGGTGGACAACATCAAGCGCCTGGAGGCCAAGATCGTGGAGGGGCCCTACATCCACCACTGCGTGGGTATCCACAAGGATGTGGTTCCGGTCCTGTACGAAGCCTGCAAGTACATCGGCGTAAAGCCGGACCTGTACGACCCCATTGAGGAAGACGTGAAAGCATATTTGAGAGGTGAATAAGGTGAATGAACTGAAAGTACTGTCCTACGACCTGCGCAAGGACGTTGTGGACATGATTCTCTCCGGCAAGGGCGGCCACATCGGCGGCGACATGTCCATGATGGACATTCTGGTCACGCTGTATTTCAAGGTGATGAACATCTCCCCGGACAACCAGGACGATCCCAACCGGGACCGGTTTATCCTCAGCAAGGGCCACAGCGTGGAGACCCTCTACGCGGTGCTGGCGAAGAAGGGCTTCTTCCCCATTGATGAGGTCATCTCCCAGTTCTCCAAGTTCGGCTCCCCCTACATCGGCCACCCCAACAACAAGCTGCCGGGCATTGAGATGAACTCCGGCTCCCTGGGCCACGGCCTGCCGGTAGCGGTGGGCATGGCCCTGGCGGGGAAGATGGACCGGCGGGACTACCGCGTGTACACCGTCATGGGGGACGGCGAGCTGGCGGAGGGCTCCGTGTGGGAGGGCGCGATGAGCGCATCCCACTACAAGCTGGACAACCTCTGCGCCGTGGTGGACCGCAACCGCCTGCAAATCTCCGGTTCCACTGAGGACGTGATGCACCACGACGATTTGCAGGCCCGCTTTGCGGCCTTCGGCTGGCACGCCGTCCAGGTGGACGGCCACGACTACGACGCCCTCGCCGCCGCCTTTGATGAGGCGGCAGCTACCAAGGGCCGGCCCACGGTGCTGATCGCCAACACCATCAAGGGCTGCGGCTCCGCCATCATGGAGAACAAGGCGGGCTGGCACCACCACCTGCCCAACCAGGAGGAATACGAGCAGATTATCGCGGATTTTGCCGCCAGAAAGGAGAGTGCCCTCCATGAATAAGATCCCCAACCGCCAGGCCATCTGCGAGGCCCTGATGGCCCGCGCTGAAGCCGATCCGGATATTGTCGTCCTGTGCAGCGATTCCCGCGGCAGCGCCTCCCTGGCCCCCTTCTTCCAGACGTTCCCCGGGCAGTCCGTGGAGGTGGGCATTGCCGAGCAGGACCTGGTGGGCATCGCCGCAGGCCTTGCCAGCTGCGGCAAGAAAGCATGGTGCGCCTCCCCGGCCAGCTTCCTCTCCACCCGCAGCTATGAGCAGTGCAAAGTGGACGTGGCCTACTCCCGGACCAATGTCAAGCTCATCGGCATCTCCGGCGGCGTCAGCTACGGGGCCCTGGGCATGAGCCACCACTCCGCCCAGGACATCGCCGCCATGAGCGCCATCCCCGACATGCGGGTGTACCTGCCCAGCGACCGGCACCAGACCAGGAAGCTGGTTGAGGCCCTGCTGTCGGATGAAAAGGGCGCGTATATCCGGGTAGGCCGGAACCCGGTGGAGGATATCTACACGGAGGAGGACTGCCCCTTCGTAATGGATCGGGCCACAGTGCTCGCTGAGGGCACGGACGTGCTGCTGGCGGCCTGCGGGGAGATGGTGAAGCCCACCCAGGAGGCGGCTGCGCTGCTGGAAAAGGGCGGCGTCTCCGCCGCCGTGCTGGACATGTACTGCGTCAAGCCTCTGGACACGGAAACACTGCTGCGCTATGCCCGGCAGGTAAAGGCCGTGGTCACTGTGGAGGAGCACGCCCCCACCGGCGGCCTGGGCAGCATGGTCGCCCAGGCGGTGGCGGAGCACTGCCCGAAGAAGGTGAAATGCCTGGCCCTGCCGGACGCACCGGTCATCACCGGCACCTCGAAGGAGGTCTTCGAGCACTACGGCCTCAACGCCTCCGGCATTGCCAAGGCGGCGGAGGCGCTGCTCAAATGAAATACATCCTGGCTGTAGACCAGTCCACCCAGGGCACCAAGGGGCTGCTGTTTGACGAAAACGGCGTACTGGTGTCCCGGGCGGACCGGCCCCACCGGCAGATTGTGGATGAGCGGGGCTGGGTGGAGCACGATCCGGATGAGATCTTCACCAACGTGCTGGCCGCAGCCCGGGAGACGGTGGAGAGGGCCGGGGCGAACAAGGCGGCGATCGTCGCCCTGGGCATCTCCAACCAGCGGGAGACGGTGGCAGCCTGGGACCGGGAGACCGGAGAGCCCCTCTGCAACGCCATCGTCTGGCAGTGCGCCCGGGCGCGGGAGATCTGCGCCGGGCTGGAGGCCCACGCCGGCCTCATCAAGGAGCGGACCGGGCTGAACCTCTCCCCCTACTTCTCCGCCCCCAAGCTCTCCTGGATGCTGCAAAACCTCCCGGCCGTATCCCAGGCCGCCCAGCGGGGGACGCTGTGCCTGGGCACCATCGACAGCTGGCTGGTTTTCCGCCTGAGCCGGGAGCGGGCCTTCAAAACCGACTATTCCAACGCCAGCCGCACCCAGCTTTTTAACATCCACACCTTGCAATGGGACGAAAAATTGTGTACACTATACGGCGTACCAATCGCCGCCCTGCCGGAGGTGTGCATGTCCGACGCCTGCTTTGGCTGCACCGACCTGGGCGGCTGGCTGGAGAAGCCTATCCCCATCTGCGGCGTGCTGGGTGACAGCCACGCCGCCCTGCTGGGGCAGCAGTGCCGCGCCCCCGGCCAGGTCAAGGCCACCTATGGCACCGGCTCCTCTGTGATGATGCATATCGGAGGACAGCCCAAGGGCTCCGCCTCCGGGCTGGTCACAAGCCTCGCCTGGGGGCTGGACGGCAAGGTGGAATACGTCTTCGAGGGCAACCTCAACTACACCGGCGCGGTGATGACCTGGCTGCGGGAGGACGTGGGCCTCATCCGCACGGATGCCGAGGCCACCGAGCTGGCCGCCAGGGCCAACCCCAACGACCAGACCTATTTCGTCCCCGCCTTCACGGGCCTGGGCGCGCCCTACTGGGACAGCGCCGCTACCGGCCTGTTTACCGGCATCACCCGCACCACCGGCCGGGCGGAACTGGCCCGGGCCTGCCTGGATTGCATCGCCTACCAGATCACCGACCTGGTGGAGCTGATGCGGAGGGACGCGGGACTCCCAGTGGAGCTGCTGCGGGTAGACGGCGGGCCGACGGCCAGCGGCTATCTGATGCAGTTCCAGAGCGATCTTGCCGGTGTGACCGTACAGATCCCGGAGCTCCAGGAGCTTTCCGGCATGGGCGCGGCCTATGCGGCGGGCTTTTCTGCCGGGCTGTACGACCCGGACACCATTTATGAACATATCCACTGCCGCCGGTATACCAGCGCCATGGACAGCGCCCAGCGGGAGACGCGGCTGGACGGCTGGCGGCGGGCGGTCCGCCAGGCCTTGGCCCACAGCTGACCGGGCGGACAGCGGCGGCCGGTGGAAAAAGGAAGGGATCACTATGAAATACCGTATCCTGCTTTCAGATATCGACGGCACGCTGCGCCCCTTTGAGCAGCCCCGGGTACCCCAGGACAACGTGGAGGCCATCCGCGCCATCCAGCGCCATGGCGTCAAATTTGCCATCTCCACCGGGCGTGGCCGGGGCGGCATCCCGACTGAGATGCTCAACGGCCTCACGCCGGACTACTGGATCTGCGCCGCCGGGGCCCAGGTATTGGACGCCGGCGGCAGCACCATCGCCAGCAGCTGCCTGGCCCAGGATGAGCTGGAGGCCCTGCTCTCCTTCTGCACCGAGGGGGGCTACTCCCTCCACTTCTCCTTCTCCGACGGCACCTATTCCTACATCGGCTATGAGGAAATCCACCGGCGGGAGCTGGAGCTGGGGCTGGACACCTGCATGAAGGACGGCGGGGATCAGACCCGCCATCTCCAGGAGATGCCCTTTTCCGCCTCCGCACGGATGCCCCGGGCGGAGGCAGAGCGGTTCCAGGCCCTCTACGGGGGCCTGGGGCTGCGTTTCCTCTACTACAACGACGACGGCTGCGACATTGTACGCGCCCAGCAGGACAAAGCCACAGGGCTGAAGGCCCTCCTCTCCCACACCGGCATGAGCCTTGCGGAGTGTGTCTGCGTGGGGGACGGAAATAATGACGTGGGCATTCTGCGGGCTGCGGGCCTGGGCTTCTGCGTGGAAGGCGGCGCGCCCGACGCCCTGGCGGCAGCAGACCGCATCTGCCCGCCCTCCAACGCCTGCGGCGTGGCGGCGATCTGCCGTGAGCTCTGGCCGGAAGCCTTCGTATCGTAAAAGAAACGGAGGATTGCCGCATGTCTGCCAAAATTCTTCTTTACAAATAAGAATTTCTATGTTATAGTAGGGATGACAAATATGTTTTGTCTAGGTGCGCGCCCGTGGCGCAGTTGGATAGCGCGTGTGACTCCGACTCACAAGGCCGCTGGTTCGAATCCAGTCGGGCGTACCAACATGTGTTATAGAACCGATACACAGCAAAAATGCCGCACTTTTGTGCGGCATTTTTGCGTAATGAAGCAGAAAGGAGGCTGACCTCCCTATCCTGGCACAGCTTCAAATGCTGTTGCCCTCCGGATTCTTCCGGTAATCTTGACTTCTACAGGGAAAGGGATATAATACTTCGAGATAAAAGAGAGAAAGGGGAAAGCCTGTGGAAAGCAACCAGACCTGTTTTCGTCGGGGCGTCCGGGACGGGATGCCCATCGCACTGGGCTATTTCGCCGTGGCCTTCACATTGGGCATTGCCGCAAAAAACGCAGGCTTTACCGCCGTCCAAGCCATGGTGGAGAGCTTGACCAACAACGCCTCTGCCGGGGAATATGCTGTGTTCTCCCTGGTGGGCGCGGGCGCGGGATACTGGGAGGTGGCGGTCATGACCCTGGTGGCCAACGCCCGCTATCTGCTCATGAGCTGTGCGCTCAGCCAGAAACTTGCACCGGACACTCCCCTGTATCACCGGATGCTGGTGGCCTATGATGTGACGGATGAGGTGTTCGGCATCTCCATCGCCTACCCTGGCAGGCTGAACCCTTGGTACACCTACGGGGCCATAGCGGTTGCCATCCCCGGCTGGGGGCTGGGTACATTTTTCGGGGTCGTGGTGGGCAATGTGCTGCCCCTGCGGCTGGTCAGCGCCCTGAGCGTCGGGCTGTACGGCATGTTTTTGGCGATCATCGTCCCGCCTGCCCGGCAGGACCGGGTCGTGCTGGGCCTGGTGCTCCTCAGCTTTGCGGCCAGTTTCCTGGCAGGCCGCTGGCCGTTCCTGGCAGCGGTCTCCCCTGGGATCAAAACCATCCTGTTGACGGTGGCCATCTCTCTGGGGGCGGCGGTACTGTTCCCGGTAAAGGAGGTGGCGGAATGAACTCCATCTGGCTCTACATCCTGGTTTCCGCCGGCGTCTCCTATCTGATTCGTGTGACGCCCCTGGTACTGATCCGCCGGGAGATCACCAACCGCACCCTGCGCTCGTTCCTCTACTATGTCCCCTACGTCACCTTGGCGGTCATGACCTTCCCCGCTATCGTGGAGGCCACCCAGAGCCCTGTCGCCGGGCTGCTGGCCCTGATCGCAGGGGCGGTGCTGGCCTGGCGGGGCGGCAGCCTCTTCCTGGTGGCGGTGGCCTGCTGTCTGGTGGTGCTTGTCTCGGAATGGATTCTCCTATAAAGAAAGATGAGAGATATTATTTCCGAATTAAAAATTCGGAATAATACATTTGATTTAAGCCCTTTTGCTCGCTGCCACAGGCGGCAACCGCAAAACATGGCAAATATTACTTCCGGCCTTTCAGTTCGGAAGTAATAAAGTGGAGGTTATTTGATAGCCCTCCCAATCTGTTTATTCAATCTCCAGTCCGGCGCAGTGCCATCATCCGCCCAATATTCATCAACTGCTGCAATTTTGCCGTCAATCACCTGAATAAATGATGTCACATGAAATGATAGCGTCCGGTTTTTGGGATATACATGGGTTACGGTGATGAATAAATTGTTCACCTGTTCCACTCTTTCCACCACACCATCCCAGCTGCCGGGATATTCACAATTTGCAATAATAAACTCATCTACATTAAAATGTTCATTTGTGCAGTGCCAGTTTATGTATGCGTCCTTGGCAAAGTAACCTCTGATCCGATCAGCCCGTTGTTCCAAAATATCTTCCCAAAATTGATATATATCCATAGTTTCCCGCCTTTCTATCGTTCCGGTTTATCGGTTCGTTCACTTCCATACGAAACGTAAAAGGGGCAAGGCAAACCTAAACGGATTGTCTTGCCCTTTCATTGTATCTCGGACCGCGCATCTCTTGATCGCAAGCTTACATCAGCTTTGTGGTGTAGTACACCAGCTCGCCAAAGAGCAGGATCCCCAGCATCCACAGCAGGTAATAGGCGATGGACGGCAGGGCCAGCGTCAGTACGACGCACACGAAAGCAGCGCCAAGAGCGGCGTAAATGATGCGGTAGTCACACTCCAGAGAGAAGACCTGGAATCCCTTCAGCTTGCCCTCATCCCCCTGGGCCTTGCGGGTCAGCGCAGCCGCAGCGGCCAAGAGGACCGCACCCAGCACCGCGCCAACAATCACTGCTGCGCCCATGCGGGATGAGCCCGCCGACGCGCCCCGCAGCCATACGGTGAACATCGCGCAGCTGAGCACCAACGTGCTCAGGAAACACTCCGGCTGGAACAGGAAGAAGATCAGGGCCAGCACCACCAAAATCGGCACCAGGATACACATCGTAGTGATGCCACGGTTGTTGTCAAAGAAGAATGTCACAACCCAGCCGGACAGTGCCAGAAACAGGCCGATCCCGCCTAACCAGAGCATCCCTGTACGCAGCCTTGCGTCCTGCCGCTTGGCAAACGCCACCGCCGCGCCGGCCACCAGCATGACAAGGCCCGCATACATCCCCCAGGTGAGGATCTGATGCCAGACCAGCATGGAGTCAATGGTACCGGCTGCGTATCCGCGGTAAACCAGGAAGAGGTAGCACTCCGCCGCCAGCCCCAGCAGGAACACGTTAAATACCCGGTGCAGCGCCTTATTTTCCAGTTCTTCCTTCTCTGCACGCTTCTGACTGATTGGTTTTTTAGCCATTTATCGAAACCTCCGAACGGATAAAATCACGTGTAAATTTGCCTTACGGCATGACGCTGAACTATTCTATCAGATTTCAGACCCTTTTGCAAGAGAAAATCCTATTTTTGTGAAAAACCACATAACCGGGCGAAATCCCGGGAATTCCCGGCGCGCAGGCGGCTCAGTTGACCTGCCTGCGGCGGGAGAGGTTAATGGTGCCCTCCTGCATGTCGGTAATCATATCCAAGCTCCGGCCGGTGCCCTCGGCCACGCAGGCGATGGCGTTTTCCGCCACGGTAGTGAAAATGCCGGTGCGGGAATAGATCAGCTTGTCAAAGCCATAGACCAGGCTGCCGCCGCCGGTCATCATAATGCCGTTGGTGGACACGTCGGCCACCAGCTCCGGGGGCGTCCGCTCCAATACGGCGTGGATGCTCTCCAGAATCTGCTCCGCAGGCTCCTTAAATGCCTCCATCATCTCATTGGAGGAAACGGTGATTGTCTTCGGCAGGCCGGTGCGCAGGCAGCGGCCTTTCACGTCCATGAAAGCTTCTTCCTCCCGGGGATGGACGCAGCCAATGGCAATTTTCATTTTCTCCGCCGTGCTGTCGCCCACCAGGATCTCATGCTTGCGGCGCATATATTTCACAACAGCCTCGTTGAACTGGTCCCCGGCCACCTTGATGGAGGCGGACTCCACCACGCCGCCCAGGGAGATGACGGCGATGTCCGCAGTGCCGCCGCCGATGTCCACCACCATGTGGCCGTCGGGCTTCATGATGTCGATGCCCGCGCCGATGGCGGCGGCAATGGGTTCCTCAATCAGGTAAACCCGGCGGCAGCCGGACTGGATGCCCGCGTCCACCACGGCGCGCTCCTCCACCTCCGTGATTCCGGAGGGGACGCAGATGATGACCCGGGGTTTAAAGACCATGAACCCGGCCACCTTGCGGATGAACTCCTTGAGCATCCGTTCGGTCATATCATAGTCGGAGATCACGCCCTCCCGCAGGGGGCGGATCGCAACGATGTTGCCAGGGGTGCGGCCGAGCATCTGGCGGGCCTCCTCGCCCACCTTGAGCAGCTTGCCGGTGTTTTTGTCCATCGCCACAACGGAGGGCTCATTGAGGACAATGCCCTTGTTTTTTACATATACCAGTACGGAGGCCGTACCTAAATCAATGCCGATATCTTTTGCAATAGCGCACATACTTTCCACCTCGTCAGTTGTCAATTCTATTCTTAGCAAAATATTTGCTTGTACTCTAAAAACCCATTATACTAAGCCCGTCCAATTTTTGCAAGCGATTGCAGCGACTTTCTTTGTTAATTTTCCAGGAATTTCTCCACCTGGCAATCTTTTCCTGCGCCGCATGGAGGCGCGGCGCGGCGGCCCCCCGCCAGAGCGGCGCAAACCACGCCGGCTGCACCTGCGGACAGCAGCGCGTCCGCGCAGGCGGAGAGGGTGCTGCCGGTGGTGGCGACGTCATCAATGAGAAGGAAACGGCGGCCCGCCACCCGTCCGGGATGGGGGACGGCATAGGCGTGTTTGACGTTCTGTTTCCGCTGGCCGGGGTCCTTCAGGGAGGACTGCGCGCGGTTATGGCGGATCTTGCGCAGGGTAGTCTCTGCCGGGACGCCCCAAGCCCGGCCTGCGGCCTGGGCCAAGAGGCGGGCCTGGTCATAGCCGCGGCGGAAATTCCGCTGTGGGCTGACGGGGACATAGGTTACGGCGTCGAACCGGCCGGAGAGCTGTTCAGCCGCCGTCTGGACGATATAGCGGGCAAAGATCCTGGCGCGCCAGGGTTTCCCGCCGAATTTGAGGGCGTGGACGCCCTCCTTCACGGGGCTCTCGTAGTAGAACGCCACCGCGCAGGGGTAGAGCTTCTCCCCGATGAGAAGAAGGGCGTTTTCGTCCTCCCTGGCCGGGAGGGCGGCGGCGCAGGAGGGGCACACGCCGTCGCCAGCGGTGTCCATCAGCTTTCCGCAGAAAGCGCATTTGGGCGGGAAAAAGAGATCAAGGAGATAAGAGGATATTTTCACGGCCTTATCTCCGTTTCTTTTTTCTCGGGTATGGTTTAGGTTCGTCTGTTAGCTCTAAAATATAATCTATACTTGTCTCATAAAAAGTTGCCAATTTTATCAATGCTGGTATGGGAATATTTGATCTTCCTCGTTCGTAGTCGGAATAGGTAGTTTGATGTATTTTCAACACATCCGCCAAATCTTGCTGTGATAAATCCTTATCTTCACGCATTGCGCGTAGCCGTTCCATCATCGAATCACCTCAATGACAGTATGCGATAAGGGAATTACCCATATTTATTTCTAATGCGTTTTTCCTTACATACTAAAACCGACCCAAGGCAAAAACCTTGAGTCGGTTCAAACGTATGACCTGTTTCATAAATTGGCCCCGGGGACTGCCCACCCCTGGGGCCAACCGCTCAGAACCGCAGCCCCCTATGAATCACCCGCAGACGCGAGGGCTCCATCTTGAGCAGAAAGCGCATTTGGGCGGGAAAAAGAGATCAGAGAGTATTTTCACAACCTCATCCCCTATTTTTCCTTTTGGGGTATGGTTTTGAATCATCTGTCAGCCCCAAAATATAATCAACACTTGTGTTGAAATATTCCGATAGTTTTCGCAATGATGCAATTGGAATATTCAATTTTTCATGTTCATAATCAGAATAAGTTGATTGTGACACGTTCAGCATATCCGCGACATCTTTTTGTGATAAATCCCTGTCTTCACGTAACCCTCGCAATTGCTCCATCACATCCATCACCTCAGAAATATAAAATTTTAGGAACAATTTCACTCTTTTTTCCTGGGATACGGTCGTTTATCATCTGTCAATCCGGCGAGATAGTCCATACTTGTGTCCAATGCAAGGCAATGCGTTTCAGTTGCTCATAGGTATAGTACCGCTTTCCCGTTTCCAATTTAGAGTAATCACTTTGGTCAATACCGGTCATCATCTGCATTTTAATTTGCGTATACCCACGCTGTTTGCGCAATTCCCGTAATCTACTCATATCATCACCTGATCTGATTATAGCAAATTGGCATATTTATATTAGGGTGATATCGACCTATAAATAAAAACCACCCCAAGGCGAAAGCCTTGAGACGGTTCAAACGTATGACATGTTTCATAAATTAGCCCCGGGGACTGCGCACCCCCGTACCCCGCGGTTCCTTTTTGTGCGGACAAAAAGGAACCAAAAAGCCGCTGGGGTTCCCCCAGACCCCCTTTACGGGGGATTCCACGGACATTGGGAGGGGATTTTGATGGATTAGGTGCCACTGAATGGCAGGTACTTCTTCTGCCGCCTTGGTACGTGAAGGACTCCGGCTACCGCCCTGTTAAAGGGGGAGTGCCCTGCAAGGGGCACTCCCCCTGACGGTGGCACGGGGTTGTTCGGTGGAAATCGTAATGCACGGCACCGAATCTGCACCGAAACGGAACACAATCTGACAAATCAGAAGCCAATGGGTACACAAACAGCACCCAAAGGGCGCAGTTTCGATGAAGGCGCGCAGGCGCTTCGCCCGGCACCGGCCCAGGGAACCCGCGCAGGACAGGCAGTCCCTGCGAATCGTAGCGTAACAAAACGCCCCTGTAATAAAATAAGGGGTCTGGACCATGGGTCCAGCGACTTTTTGGTTCCTTTTTGTTCGCACAAAAAGGAATCGCGCACCCTCGGGGCATACAGTCAGAACCGCAGCTCCCTATGAATCGCCCGCAGACGCGAGGGCTCCACCTTGAGCACCCGCCGGTCATAGGTGAGGATTCCATTCACCTCGTCCTCTACGTCGCTCAGCTGCGTGTATACCGCGGCGGAAAGCCCCTGCCGCTTGACGCAGGGGGCCACCTCCCCCAGGTACAGCCGCTCTACCGCCTCCAGCAGCTCATCCTCCGTTTCGTACATGCGGTAGCCAAACTTTTTTTCGCTGGATACGTGCCCCGCCACAGGCAGGCTGTACCCGCCAAACTCCGTGAGGGCCAGTACCCGCTTTTTGTCGCGGCGCAGCCGGACCGGCCGGAAATAGACATGCCTGCTCTTGAAGTCGCCGCCCCCCTGGTCATGCCAGCCGCTGGCATGGTCCACCAGCCGCGTGGGGTCCAGCTCCCGCAGAAGCTGCGCCATTTGCAGGCTGTCGAACTGCCCCCACCCCTCGTTGAACGGTACCCATACCGCCAGCGACGGCGTGCTGCGCAGCAGCTTCACCGTATCATAGAGATCCTGGACGTACTGGTCCCGGCTGGCCTCAGCCTCCCGGCCAAAGCGCCGGTAGCTGCTGTCGCGCAGGTGGATGTTCAGAAAGGGCAGCACCTGGATGACGAGGGGATCGAGGCGGCTGCCCCCGCTGACCAGGTCCTGCCAGACGATCATCCCCAGCCGGTCGCAGTGGTAGTACCAGCGCAGCGGCTCAATTTTGATGTGCTTGCGCAGCATGTTGAACCCGCAGTCCTTCATCGTCTGGATGTCGTAGACCATAGCCTCGTCTGCGGGCGGCGTGTACAGCCCGTCGCTCCAATAGCCCTGGTCCAGCACGCCGCTCATGAAAATAGGCTTGCCATTCAGGGACAGCACCCTGCGCTTTTTGATCGTGGTTACGCCAAAGGAACGCATGGCGAAATAGCTCTCCACCCGGTCGCCGTCCGCCAGCGTCACCGTCACATCGTAGAGGAACGGGTCGCTGGGGCTCCAGGGCCGGAAATGTTCGTCCGGGATGGCGGCCCAGCCGGTGCCGTCCGCCTCCGTCCGGCCCTCCGCAATCACCTCGCCACCGCAGCGCACCTCGACGGCTGCGCCGCCGGGGCTGTCCGCCTGGATAGCCCACCGGACCCGCCGCCGGTCAAAGTCCGGCGTCAAAACAAGATCTTCTATATGGTTTTGGGGGACCGGCTCCAGCCACACCGTCTGCCAGATCCCGCTCTGCGGGGTATACCAGATGCCGCCGGGGCGGAAGCTCTGCTTGCCATAGGCGTGGCGGGACTGGGAGGTGCTGTCGGTGACGGCGACAGTCAGCGTATTCTCCCCGCCGGTCAGGCTGTCGGTGATCTCGCAGGTGAAGGGCAGATAGCCGCCCTCGTGCTCCCCTGCCAGCTCACCGTTGACGAACACCTGACAGCTCTGATCCACTGCCCCGAAATGGAGCAGCACCCGTCCGTCCTGGAAGTCTGGCGGCAGGGTGAATGTGCGCCGGTACCACAGCTTGTCCCCCGGCATCACCTGCCGGGACACCCCGGAGAGAAGGCTCTCCGGGGAAAAGGGCACGATAATTTCCCCGTCGTAGATATCCGGCGCGCCGCCGTCGTGGCGGATGGCGTACCGCCAGCGGCCATTCAGGTTCATCCACTTCTCCCGCCGCAGCTGGGGCCGGGGGTACTCCGGCAGGGGGTTCTCCCGGTCCAGGGCTTCGCCCCAGGGGGTGAGCATCGGCCGCAGGGAGCGCCGGGCCAGCCGGTAGCCCGGTTCCCGGATGCGCAGCAGTGCCAGGGGAATGGCGACCAACGCCAGCACCATGGCGGAGGCGATGAAGATCTCCGGCGTAGGGACCTCCTTCACAACGCCCAGCTCGTCGTAGGTCCGGCCGGTATAGCCGATGACAGCAGAGCCGATGGCGGGGCCTGTCACCATGGGCAGCAGCACCTGGAACAGGACGCGGATTCCCTGGAACTGTCCGGCCTTGTCTGCCGGCGTATGATCCCGAATCAGGCCCTGAAGGCAGGCGGAGAGCACCATGCTGCTCCCCAGCATGAGGGTGCCCGCCAGGATGACCGGCACTGTGCCGCGGGCAAGGAACATGGCGATCAGCCCCCCGCCGGCCGCGACGGCGGCGGGCTTGGCGACCTGCAATTTCCCTTGCTTGTCGATCACCCGGCCAAAGGCCACGCTGGCGATGCTGGAGGCGGCCAGCACCACGCCAAGGATCAGCGCGTAGTTGTCCACGCCCAGGTACTGCTGAATATAGATCAGCAGGTAGGGCATATAGACCTGCTGGCTGGCGGCGTAGACGGCCAGGGCCAGCAGGGACAGGTACAGCGCCGGGTGGCCCACCACCACATGGGGCCGCAGGCCGTAGAGGATTTTACCGCCCCCTGCGGGCCGGAAGTCGTCCGTATCCTGGAGCAAAAACCGTCCCAGCAGCCCTGCCATCATGGTCAGGCCGCCGACGATGATGAAAAATGCGCTCCAGTTCCCGGCGGCGGTGAGGCCGTCCAGCATACCAAACACCAGCAGCATGGCCACCAGGGGCATCGTGGCCAGCACAGCCTCCACCCTTCCCCGGTTGCCGCTGTCCGTCACATCCGTGACCCACGCGTTAAAGGCCGCGTCGTTGGCGCAGCTGCCGAAGAGGGTCATGACGCAGTCCAGCACGATGACCATTACGGCGGCGGAATGGATGGCCCGCGCCGGGCCCATCAGAAGGGACATGCCATCCACACTCACTATGGCAAAGGCCATCACGCTCAGACCCCACAGCAGGTAGCCTGTCACAATGATGGGCTTGCGCCGCCCCATCCGGTCTGAAATCGCCCCCGCCCCCAGGGTGGAGACTGCGGCCACCACGGCGCTGGCCGCTACCATATCAGCGATCAGGCCCGTGTCTCGGACAATGGTGTTATAGAGGAACACATTAAAGTACATGTTCTCTACCACCCACGCGATCTGCCCAGTCAGACCGAATGTCAGCAATGCTGCCCAAATTCGCCCCCCTAGTGCCTCTTTTTTCCTTCGACGCATCAGAAGCGTCCTCCTTTTCCCGGAAATAGGTGAAAACCACAACATATTGATTATACAGCCGGGGGTAATATCCCGCAAGTAGTGTTTCCAAAATAAGAAAATTTTTGTCATTCGACAAATTCCGGCAAACTTTACCCCTGCCTGCGGCTATACTAGGCGACAGAGAGCGACAGCCACCGCCCGATTTCTCCAAAGTCCGGCACGATCTGCCACAGGAACGGGCGAACTGTCTGACGCCACCCCGGCGTCAAGCTGTCTGCCTCACTACATCTGCCCCATTCTAAACTGGGCGGTATATATTGGAGGAAATACCATGGATTACCAAAAAGAATACGCGAGCCTTGTAGGCCAGGTCGACCGGGCGATCTCCATTCTGGAGCAGTTTGAACCCGGCGACCTTGTTGTCCGGAAAGCCGGCGAGCTGCTCCTGTCCGCCCTGCATGAGGCGGAGGAACATTATATCACATCCGGGTCTATATCCGGGCCAGAATCGAAAGAAGAGTGAGCGAATGAGGACTGGATATGAGCAGGCACGGAGACAAACTGACACGTAGCCCTGGAAACTGCCAGGCGACAAGAAAAAAGAAATACGAACAGCGGCTCCCCGCTCTCCGTATTTCCTACAAACGGGCTCCGTCTCCGCTCTGCCGGGCGGCGGCGGGGCCCTTCTGCATCCTAACCCTGCACGCTGATGGCCGGCGCCACAGCTGCCGCCGCCGGGGCGGCGGCCGTCTCTGTATACTGCTGCACGGCGCATTCCAGCGACACCGTGCTTTCCGCAGCAAGGTCCTGCGCCTGCTGGCGCAGCTCCACCTGCGCCGCAGTCAGCTGGGTGCTGAGCCGGTCAGCGACCTTCGCCTCCCGCAGATAGCCGGCCTCCCGGATCATCCGCTGGGTGCGGCGGCGGCGCAGCTCCTGCTTCATGCGCTCCTCTGCCGCCTCCGACCGCTTCTTCCGCCGCTCCTCCAGCTTTTCCCGGACCAGCTCCCGCTTCTTCTTCTCCCCACGGCTGACCGCCTTTTGCAGCTGGCTGATCGCGCTTTTAATCCGGGCCGCATTCTCGCTGTCCACGCGGAGCGAGGTTTTGAACTGGGCAATCCGCCGCCGGGCAAACCCGGAGGCCATATTCACCTCCGCACCGGTCCTGGCGCGGGCCAGACGGGCGTATGCCTCCAGGGGGGCGTCCCCATAGCGGGTATTGCCTTTTGCCAGTTTCATGCTTTCCCGCTGGTTTTTCGCCTTCTCCTGGGCCTCCTGGATCATGTCCACGAGGGTTTTCCCTTCCTCTGGCTCCTGTACCGGCGGCGCCGGCTTGGTTTCTTCCGTTGTCCCGGCAGGGGGCTGCTGCTCTATCGTCCTGTTCTGCTGCACCGCTGCCACGCCCTGCACGCTCATATCCTGCATCCCACGCCCTCCCTATCACAAGGTCTCTCTGCTTTTTATATCGGCAGAGAGACCGCCAACAAAAGGGATTGGGGCGGATTTTTTATTTTTTCGACAGGAAAACCGTCCCAGGGCCTGTCCAATGCCTCACAGCGCCTGCTCAGAGAGCCATGTGAGAAAGCTTTTTGCCAGGGCCAGCTGTTTCCCGTCCATGCTCCGCAGCAGCTCCGCCACGTTGCGCCATTCCTCCCCCTCCTGCCGGGCAGTGCCCACCAGGAACTCGTCCGGTGTGGTCTCCAGGGCGATGGCAAGGCGCATGATGACCTCCGTGGAGGGGATGGAGACGGCCCGCTCAATGCTGCTCAGATACCCATACCCGATATCAGCCCGTTCTTCCACCTTATGCTGCTTGAGGCCCAGCTTTTTCCGCCGCTTGGCAATCCGTTTTCCAATCATCTGATAATCCAAACCCATGATGCACCTCCATGGGTTTAGCATATGGAAGGAGCGCGTATGTTAAAAGGTGTTATAAGCCTAAAAACAGCTTGACAGCTTTACAAATCGACTTTATAATTGAAAAATCATCTTGTAGCAGCAATCCTATGTAGTTCTATTTTAGAGTTCTTGCTCTAAAATCCATGTGAGCAGGCTTTGGGCAAGCGCCAGCTGCTTTTCATCCATACTCCGCAGCAATTCTGCTATATTGCGCCATTCTTCCTTCTCCAGCCGGGCAGTGCCCACCAGAAACTCGTCCGGTGTGGTCTCCAGGGCAATGGCAAGGCGCATAATGACCTCTGTAGAGGGGATCGAAATCGCACGCTCTATATTGGTCAGATATTTATAGCCGATATCGGCTTTTTCCTCCACTTCATACTGCTTCATCCTCAATTGCCGCCGTCTCTTGGCAATCCGCTTTCCGATCAATTCATAGTCCAGCCCCATACATATCACCTCTATATCTATACTATATAGAAGTTTTATGTTCGATAAACAGATAAAAGGGTCGAAATACGACGTACTGCATACCGTACTCGTCTTATAATCGAAAAACATCTTATGATAGGAGAATTGCGATGTACCAAAAAATGTATTCAACATTATTCAACGCCATCACGGATGCGTTGGAACAATTGGAGAGAAAAAATATCAGCAGCGCGGAGGATATATTGAAAGCGGCCCAGTGTGCGGCAGAGGAAATCTATATATCCTGGGATCTGGAGTAAACAGCGCATCAAAAAAGCCCTCCGCAGGAGTTTCGCGCCCGCAGGCGCGAAATAAACTCAAATCGTTTTTCCCGCGGCGTGTACGTGGGAAAAACACTTTGCGCGGAGCGAGCGTCGAACTGTGTGCCTTTGGCGCACAGTGCGGCGCACAGCGAAGTGAAACCCCACTCAAAAAAGCGGCGGCGCCGCTTTTTTGACATATAAAGGCCTCCCGGCTGCTCAGCAGCCGGGAGGCTCTTCCTTCCCTGCGGATGGACTACACACAGTATAAGGCGATGCACAGGTATTGCAGCACACTCCCCGCCAGCACAAACAGGTGCCAGACAAAGTGCATATAGTGCTTCTGGGATTTGTAGAAGAAAATCCCGGCAGTGTAGGCCACACCGCCCGCCACCAGCAGGCCAAGGCCCAAAGGCGGCAGCGCCTCGACAATGGCCCGCAGGGCAACCACGATCAGCCAGCCCATCAGGGCATACAGCGCCATGGACACCTTGTCAAAGCGTTTGAGGTCAATCGCATTGAGGGTGATGCCAATCACTGCCAGCGTGGTATTGGTCAGAAACAGCATCCACCCCGTCTGCCCCCCGACCACCAGCAGGGACATGGGGATATAGGTCCCCAGAATCAGCACAAAGATGGAGCAGTGGTCCATAATCCGCAGCACACGCTTCAGCTCCGGCCTGCGGGCCGCGTGGTACACTGCCGACGCGGTGTACAGCAGCACCAGGCTTAAACCGTATGCCGCCAGGCTGAATACCGTCTTGGCCGACCCGGTGGCGGCCCCCTTCACAATCAGCGGCACAACGCCCGCCAATGCCAGCAGTGCGCCGGTCCCGTGGGAGATCGTATTTGCCAGCTCCTCGCCCAGGGTCTGTGCCCGTTTTATCGTATGACTTGCCATAGCAGCCTCCTTTCACGATTGCAGTAACCGTCGTATCTAATATACAATATTACTATACATCGTTTTCGATGATATGTCAAGTGTGTTGCCGGGATTATTTTTTGATGTTTGATATTGCATTATTCACGGAAATCATCTATACTGATAGGCAGAAGAAGAAGCACGCGAATGCAGGAGGCAGCTATGTACAACGAAAAAGAGACCATCATCCAGCGCCTGACCCAGTGGATGGAGGACCTGGGGCAGTTTGACCTGCCGGACTGGGACAACCTGCCGCAGCTGGATTTGTATATGGACCAGGTGATCCTCCTTCTGACCCGCTATCTCGCCCCCCTGGACCGCGGGGCAGACGAGCGGACCATCACCGCCAGCATTATCAACAACTATGTGCGCATGAAGGTCATCCCGCCGCCGGTGAAAAAGAAATACTCCCGGGTGCATATCGCCTATCTGGTGATGATCTGCACCCTCAAGCGGAGCTTGAGCATCTCCTGCATCCAGCGGATGCTGCCCGAGGACCACAGCGAGGAGGCAGTCCGGCAGCTCTATACGGAGTTTGTCCGGCAGTACCGCAGCTCCATCAGCCTCCTCCGCCGCATCCCCCTCCAGGGCGGCGGCGCTGTTCTGACAGGCAGCAGCCTGCTCCCGGAGGACGGCGGCAGCCTGGTGACAACCTCCGCGATTTTATCCACCCTATCCAAGGCCCTGACGGAGTTCCTGCTCCAGTCGGACGAGCCGGAGGACGATGACGATTAAGTTGCCAAATGAGCTAGGCAGAGCGGGACGGCCCCCATGGGGGGCCGTCCCGCTCTTAGCGTGTCAAAAAGCCGTCCTATCGGTAGATGGCCTGCTTTAAATGGAAAGCGCTGAGAAGCTCCTGAAGCAGGATCGCCTGGGAGTTCAGCTCCTCGCTGGCGGCGGCGCACTGCTCACTGGTGGCTGAGTTTGTCTGCACGACCGCCGAAATCTGGCCGATGCCCTCCGTGACCTGCATGATTGCGGAGGTCTGGTGGCCCACATCCTCCACCACAGCGGCCATGACGGTAGTCATCCTGTTGTTGGTCTCGCTGGTTTGCTCCAGGGATGCAGTCACCTTTTCCGCCACCTCGCCGCCCTCCCGGATGGCCTCCAGGGAGTGGTCAATCAGCCCCTTGGTCGCCTTGGCGGCCTCGTCTGCCTTGATGGCCAGATTGCGCACCTCGTCCGCCACAACGGCGAAGCCCTTGCCGGCGGTACCGGCCCGGGCGGCCTCTACCGCGGCGTTCAAGGCCAATATATTCGTCTGGAACGCGATGGTCTCAATGGAGGTGATGATCTTGCCGATCTCCTCTGACGATGAGGAAATCCGCTCCATCGCCACATTCAGCTCCTTGACATACCCGACGCTGACCTCCATCTGCTCCCCCGCCTGGCCGGCGGACCGGCCGGCCTCCCCGGCGGCTGACGCAGTATTCTTCGCGCTCCCGGAGATCCCTGTGAGGGCTGCGGACAGCCTCTCCACAGTGCTGGCCTGCTCCGCGGCCCCCTGGGCCAGGGCCTGGGCGCTGGCGGAGAGCTGGTCCGCCCCGGCAGACACCTGGCTGGAGCTCTGGGCGATCTGGGTCAGGGTATCGTTCAGCGTCGCCTCAATGCCGTCCAGGGATTTCTTGATGGACGCAAAATCCCCCACATAGTCCTGTCTGGTGCTGCGGGTCAGATCGCCTTTGGAAATAGCGCCCAGCATCTCGTCAATCTCGCCAATATAGGCGCGCAGACGGTGGATAATCGCCGCAAAGGCCCCGCCCAGTATGCCCACCTCGTCATCAGATTGGATGTTGATCTTGATTTCCTTCCCGCTGGCTAAGCCCAGCTCTCCCTGTTCCAGCTGCCGGGCAATCCGGGTGATTTCACCCAGGGGGATGGAAACATTCTTCTTTAAGTAGACGGTCAAGAGGCAGACGCAGATGACAATCGCCAGCAGGGTGGCGGCCGCTGATAGGAGGATCACAAAAAAGACGTGTCTGACAGTGGCAGCGGTGGAAAGCCCGGCGAAGATCAGGCCATTTACCTGCCCGTTTTCGCCGTAGGTAGGCACATAGGAGCACACATGCTCCGCGCCCAGGATCTCCGCCCGGCCCACATAGGACTGCCCCTGCTGGAGCACAATCTTTGAAAGCTCCGCCGACAGCCGGGTGCCCACGGCCCGCTGGCCGCCCTGGAGGACGGTGGTATAGGCGCGGGTATCCCCCTCAAAAATGGTGAATTCCATACTCATGGTCTTCTTCAAGCCGTCCAGCAGCCCCGTCTTGTCCGCGCTGCCGTCCAGGCGGCTGATCTCATAGGCCAACACATTGGTGCCGTTGATACATTGGTTCTCCAGCGCCTCCATCACAAGGGCATCAAACATCAGGACGCAGATCGTGACCACCACGGCGGTTGAAACCGCCAGCATGATCGTAACCATATTGCCCACCTTTTTGCCGATGCGCTTGTTTTTCTTCTCCTTCTGAAAAGACCGCTTCTCTTTCACCTTTGCCCCCTCCATTTCTCATGACGGTGTTCCACAGCCGGTATTAGTAAATTATAACAACAATAGTTCTGCTTTTCAAAGTCCTTTTTGTCCAATTTGCAATCCCGCCGTGGGGCCGCTAGGGGAAAACAGCGGTTCAAATTCCGAAAAACAGCCTGTATGCGGCAGAATGCCGTTGTTTTCTGCTCTGAGATCAGCTATAATAAATATCTACCAAACCAAGCGGTCCTATAGAGAAAAATTTGGAAAAAGAGGATATACTTATGAAATGGCTTGCCCTGCACATTGACACCTCCCCTGCCGGACTGGAGCCGGTGGAAACCATGCTCAGCGGGCTGGGCATCGACAGCTTTGTCATTGAAGACGAGGCCGGCTTCCGGCGGTTTCTGGAGCAGAACCGGCAGTACTGGGACTATGTGGACGAGGAGCTGGACCGCTCCATGGCCGGCAAGTGCCGCGTCACCTTCTATGTGGAGGAGAATGAACCGGGGTTCGCCCAGGCGGCGGCTGTGCGCATCGCCATGGCGGAGCTGAAGAAGGATCACCCGGAATGCGCCCCCCTGCTGATGACGGTGGACGGGCTGGAGGACGAGGACTGGGAGAACAACTGGAAGGCGTTCTACAAGCCGATGGAGATCGGGGAGCGGCTGATGGTGATCCCGGACTGGGAGGAAGCCGACCCCCATGGCCGGGTTGCCCTGCGGCTCAACCCGGGCCTGGCCTTCGGCACCGGCAGCCATGCCACCACCCGCCTCTGCCTGGCCGCCCTGGAGAAGCGCGTCCGGCCCGGGATGCAGGTACTGGATCTGGGGTGCGGCAGCGGAATCCTGTCTGTCGCTGCCCTGCTGCTGGGGGCGGAGCGGGCGTTTGCCTGTGATATTGACGAAAAGGCGGTGGATATCGCCTACGAGAACGCCGCCCTTAACGGCGTGGGCCGGGACATCTACACCGTCCGCGCCGGGGACGTGCTTCACGACGAGGCGCTGCGGCGGGAGATGGGCGGCGGCTACGATATCGTACTGGCAAATATCGTCTCCGACGTTATCATTGCCCTGGCCCCCGCCGTGCGGGGCCTGCTGGGAGCGGGGGGCTGCCTGATCTGCTCCGGCATCATTGACGAACGGGGGGATGAGGTCCGCGCCGCCCTGGAGGACAGCGGCTTTTCCATCGAGGAGGCCGGACAGTCCGAGGGCTGGTTCAGCTTCGTCTGCCGCTGACAGACGGGAGGAAAGGAGGAGTTCCCATGTCTTACCGCCGGGATTTTACCATCGGCCTGCGGGAAACGCAGCAGTTCCAGCTGATGCTGGTGCTGGACAAGTGGCGAGGGGGGATTCTGGGCTTCGGTGCGGTGGGGGCGCTGGTAGCCTGGATGTACCTGCTGCTGCCGGAGCCCCTGCCGCCGCTGCCGGTCCGGCTCGGCTTGGCCGCTGCCGCAGCTGTCCTGACCGCAGCGGCGGCAGCACTGGCCTTGGCCGTCACCACCCTGTCCCGGGTCCGCAGCCAGGTCCGCCGCTCCGGCCGGACCTCCTATGTCCAGGAGACGGAGATCGACGGCTTCGGCGTACGCGTCACTGTGGGGAAGGACCGGGCCCGGCTGGGCTTTGACCGCCTGGTGCGGGTCCGGGAGACCCGGAGGGCCTTCTACCTGTTTATCGCGGAACACCAGGCCTGGATTCTTCCCAAGGCGCAGATGGAGGACCGGGAGGCGGAGTGCCGGGCAGTACGGGAGATCTTTTGTAAGGTGGTGGAGCGCAGCCGCCTCCGCCTGCGCAAATAATATCCCTGGAAAAAAGATGTCCGGCATAGCGGTCAAGCCATGCCGGACATTCATCATCAGAAAATGGGGATTACAGCCTGCCCATGGGCGCCTTGGGGGCGTTCTGCTGGCGGGCGTTGGTCTTGCCCTCCATCTGGATCTCGCCGGCGGCGATCAGAGACCGCTTGGTCAGCGCCGGGCCGACCAGCTCATACACCAGCACGGAGAAGAGAACCACACTGCGCACCACCTCGCCGTCCGCCAGCTGCTGGGCGGTCAGCGCCATGCCCAGCGCCACGCCGGCCTGGGGCAGCAGCGTGATGCCAAGATGCTTTTTGATCTTGTCGCTGCACTTGGTAACCGCACAGCTGAAGTACGCGCCAGAATACTTGCCCAGGGATCGGAACACGATGTAGACCAGCCCCACCAGCAGCACCACCGGGTTGGACAGGATCTTCAAGTTCAGCTCCGCGCCGGAGAGCACGAAAAACAGCACGAACAGCGGCGCGGTCCAGCCGTCCACGCGGGCCATCAGCTCCTCGGAGAAGTCGCAGATATTGCAGAAGACGGTCCCGGTCATCATGCACACCAGCAGCAGGCTGAACCCGCAATGGATTCCGGCAACCTCAAATTCCATCATGGACAGCCCCACTGTCAGCAGGACAAAGCCGATGGAGATGGACAGGCGCTTGCTGCGGGAGAAGAAATATTTTTCCACCCGGAACAGCAGCCAGCCGGCGGCAGCGCCCAGCCCCAGGGACAGCGCGATCTCCACCAGGGGCTCTACCAGCACCGTCAGCAGGCTGATGGACCCGCTCTCCAGGGCGACAGCCACCCCGAAGGAGGCGGAGAACAGGACCAGGCCCACCGCGTCGTCAATCGCCACCACCAGCAGCAGCAGCTTGGTCAGCGGGCCGTCGGCCTTGTACTGGCGCACCACCATCAGCGTGGCAGCCGGCGCAGTGGCGGCGGCAATCGCGCCCAAGGTGATGGCGGAGGAAATGGAGATCAGCGCGGGGTTGATGAAATGGAGCGCCACCAGGGCGGCGTCTACCAGGGCGGTGGTGATCACCGCCTGGAGGATTCCCACGGTGATCGCCTGCTTGCCCATATGCTTGAGCTGCTCTAAGCGGAACTCATTGCCGATGGTAAAGGCGATGAAGCCCAGCGCCACCTGGGAGACAATGTCCAGGGAGGCCACCTCCGCAGTGCTGCTGAAGCCCAGGTCGGGCAGATGCAGCGCACCGATGCAGTAGGGCCCCAGCAGAAGGCCCGTGATCAGGTAGGCGGTAACGGCGGGCAGGTTCAGC
This sequence comes from Oscillospiraceae bacterium, assembly GCA_022797115.1. Lineage (GTDB taxonomy): Bacteria > Bacillota > Clostridia > Oscillospirales > Oscillospiraceae > Pelethomonas. Next base: position 25,626 of record JAAWKB010000003.1, on the reverse strand, counting down.
TTCTTGGCCAGACGGGACATGAGAAGGCCGCCCACCAGGGAGAGTGCGAGTTGAATCAGGATTTGCATGGTTACACCTCATTTGCGAATATAAGCGATCTAAAAAGTCGAACAGAGGTAATATAGCACCGCGCCTGCAAAATCGCAAGCCAAATCTGTCAGAAACATCCACAAAAATACCGCCGCCCCGGTGCCATTCGTGCATGTTTTCTCCAGGCTCCCGTCCGGCGCGCAGGCCCGGAAAGGAAAGCATTGACAGAACCGCCTTTCGCTTATATGATAGAGGAAATGGCCCGCAGGCATCCGCCCCGGGCCGGTCCACTGGACGGAGATACGCTATGAAGGATTATTTTGCGCCGCGCCTGGACGAGGACCAGCTGCGCGCCATCAGCAGCATCGGCCTGGCCCATTTGGGGGACGCGGTTTATGAGCTTCTGGTCCGCTCCTGGCTGTGCGGGCAGGGCCGCGCCACCGGGAAGGGGCTCCACCGCGCCACGGTGGAGCTGGTGCGGGCCCCGGCCCAGGCGGAGCGGGCCGGGCGCATCCTGCCGCTGCTGACGGCGGAGGAGCTGGCCGTATTCAAGCGGGGGCGCAACGCCCATGTCAACACCATCCCCCACAACGCCAGCAGGTCGGACTATTTAAAGGCCACCGCCCTGGAGTGCCTGCTGGGGTATCTGTACCTGCGGGGGGAGCGGGAGCGGATCAGCCAACTGTTCGCTGTGATGATGGAGGAGGGAGAGTATGCCACTTGACGCTGTGTGCCTGTCCGGGGTAGTGCGGGAGCTGCGGGGGGCGGTTTTGGGCCTGCGCATTGAGAAGGTCCAGCAGCCCGCGCGGGATCTGGTGATCCTGAGCCTGCGGGGCGGCAGGAGGCTGCTGCTGTGCGCCGGGGCCAGCCAGGCCCGCATCCACCTGACCGGCGCTGCACGGGAGAACCCCGCCGCGCCGCCCATGTTCTGTATGCTCCTGCGCAAGCACCTGGGCGGCGGCCGCCTGTCCGGCCTGGAGCAGCCCGCCCTGGAGCGGGTGGTGATCCTGACCATCGACGTGGTGGACGAGCTGGGGGAGCCGGGGCAGCGGCGGCTGGTGCTGGAGTGCATGGGCCGCCACTCCAACCTGATCCTCCTGGACGGCCAGGGCCGGATCATCGACTGCCTGCGCCGGGTGGACCTGGAGATGAGCGAACAGCGGCAGGTCCTGCCGGGGCTCTTCTACCGCCTGCCCCCCGCCCAGGAGAAGGCGGACCCCCTGTCCGCAGGCGAGGCGGACTTCCGCCGCCTTTTGTCCGGGGCGAACCCGGAGCAGGAGGCCGCCGGTTTCCTTTTGGACACCTTTTTCGGCCTCTCCCCCCTGGCCTGCCGGGAGATCGCCTGCCGGGCGGGTGTGGGGACGCTGCTCACCCCGGAGGGCCGCGAGGCCCTGTGCGCCGCCTTTTTCGACTGGCAGCAGCTGGTGCGGGAGGAGGCGTTCCGCCCCTGCCTGCTCCTGCGGGACGGCAGGCCCGCCGATTTCTCCTACCTCCCCCTGCTGCAATACGGCAGCAGCGCCCAGGCCCAGGAGTGGGACGCCTTTTCCCCCATGCTGGACGCCTTTTATGAGACCAGGGAGCAGGCCGAGCGGCTCCGCCAGCGGGGGCAGGACCTCCAGCGGGCCGCCTCCAACGCCCGCGACCGGGCCCGGCGGAAGCTGGCCCTCCAGGAGAAGGAGTACGCCCAGACCCAGGACCGGGACCGCCTGCGCATCTGCGGGGAGCTGATCACCGCCAACCTCCACCGTATGGAGCGGGGCCAGTCCGTCCTGCGGGCCCAGAACTACTACGACCCGGACTGCCTGGAGACCGACATCCCCTTGGACCCCCTGCTCACCCCCCAGCAGAATGCAGCCCGCTACTTCAAGCAGTACCACAAGGCCAAGACGGCGGAGGGCTATTTGTCCAGCCAGATGGCCATTGCCCGCCGGGAGCGGGACTGGCTGGAGAGCGTGTTGGACGAGCTGAGCCGGGCGGAAACAGAGCAGGATTTTGCCGATATCCGCCGGGAGCTGCGGGAGGCGGGGCTCCTCAAGGGGGCGGCCCCGGGCAAAAAGGAGCCCCGCCGGGCTCCCTCCAAGCCCCGCGCCTTCCGCTCCAGCGGGGGCCTGCGCATCCTGGTCGGCCGCAGCAACACCCAGAACGACCAGCTGACCCGGGACGCCTTCAAATCCGACTACTGGTTCCACACCCAGCGCATCCACGGCTCCCACGTCATCCTCTGCTGCGAGGGCGCGGAGCCGGACAGGCAGTCCATGACCGAGGCCGCCATGCTGGCCGCCTGGTTCTCCCAGGGCCGGGCGGGCGGGCAGGTGGCTGTGGATTACACCCAGGTCCGCAACGTGAAAAAGCCGGGCGGCGCACGCCCGGGCATGGTGGTCTATGACCCCTATCAGACCGCCTATGTCACGCCGGACGAGGCGCTGGTCAAGGCCCTGGCGGAGAAATAGCCCGCCGGGGCGCCGCTTTTCACCCGCGCGCTTACGGCTTGGCGCGGGAACCTGATATACTCTATGTATCCCGACATAAACGCACGGGCATCCGTGCGCTAAATTGTGTGTTGAATATGGGGGAGGCACGTTATGTTTCGGATCGGATTTGACAACCAGCACTATCTTGAGACCCAGTCCGCCCGCATCCGCGATCGGATCGGCCAGTTCGGCGGCAAGCTCTACCTGGAGTTCGGCGGCAAGCTCTTCGACGACTACCACGCCTCCCGGGTGCTGCCCGGGTTCGAGCCGGACAGCAAGGTCAGGATGCTCCAGCAGCTCCGGGACGATGTGGAGATTGTGGTGGCCATCTGCGCCAGGGACATTGAGAAGAACAAGGTGCGGGGGGATCTGGGCATCCCCTACGAGGAGGATGTGCTGCGGTTGATCGATGAGTTCCGCAGCATGGATCTGTATGTTGGCAGCGTGGTCGTCACACAGTACAGCGGCCAGGCCGCGGCGGACGCTTTCCTCCGGCGCCTGGCGGAGCTGGGGGTACGCTCCTTCCGCCACTACCCCATCGACGGCTATCCCCACAACGTAAAACGGATCGTCAGCGACGAGGGGTACGGCCGCAACGACTATATCGAGACCAGCCGCCCCCTGGTGGTAGTCACCGCCCCCGGCCCCGGCAGCGGCAAGATGGCCGCCTGCCTCAGCCAGCTCTACCATGAGCACAAGCTGGGCCGGAAGGCGGGCTACGCCAAGTTCGAGACCTTCCCGGTCTGGGACCTGCCCCTCAAGCATCCGGTGAACCTGGCCTATGAGGCCGCCACTGCGGACCTGAGCGATGTGAATATGATCGACCCCTTCCATCTGGACGCCTACGGTGTGACCACGGTCAACTACAACCGGGATGTAGAGATATTCCCCGTCCTGCGCACCATCTTCGAGTCCATCCTGGGGGAGTGCCCCTACAAGTCCCCCACGGACATGGGGGTGAATATGGTGGGCAGCTGCATCGTCGACGACGCGGCCTGCCGGGAGGCGTCCCACATGGAGATCCTGCGCCGCTACTACACCGCCCTGACCGGCCGCCTGCGGGGCACGGTCAGTGAAGAGGTGGTCTATAAGCTGGAGCTGCTGATGAAGCGGGCGGAGGTGACGCCGGCCATCTTCCCCGCCGTGGCCGCCGCCCTGGAGAAGGAGGAATCCACCGGGGCCCCTGCCGGAGCTATCGTGCTGCCGGACGGCCAGGTCATTACCGGCAAGACCAGCGATTTGCTGGGGGCCTCCGCCTCCCTGCTGCTCAACGCCCTCAAGGCCCTGGGGGGGATCGACCAGGACCTTGACCTCATCTCCACCCAGGTGCTGGAGCCCATCTGCCGGCTGAAAACAGGGAGCCTTGGCAACAAGAACCCCCGCCTTCACAGCGACGAGGTCCTCATCGCCCTATGCGTAAGCGCCCTGACCAACCCCATCGCCGCCCTGGCCCAGCGGCAGCTCCCGGGCCTGAAGGGGAGCGGGGCCCATTTCACGGTGATCCTCAGCGATGTGGACGAGAAGCTCTACCGCCGCCTGGGGATGCATGTCAGCTATGAGGCCAAATATGAGCGCCAGCGGCTATACCACAAGTAATCAGGAGCGCATTTTATGACAAAAATATACTTTGTCCGCCACGCCCAGTCGGACTGGCGCAGCGGCCCCGACCGGGAGCGGGGCCTGACCGCAGAGGCCCTGGAGGACCGGAGGGTGGTCCTGGCTTTCCTGCGGGACAAGCCTGTGGATGCCTTCTATTGCAGCCCCTACCGGCGGAGCATGGACACCATCCAGGAGGCGGCGGACTATTTTGGCCTGCCCATCCATACGGACGAGCGTCTCCGGGAGCGGGCGGCCGCCCCTGGCGGCAACTGCCTGGAGCTGTTCCAGAAGCGGTGGTCTGACTTCGGCTGGCACGAGCCCGGCGGGGAGTGCCTGCGGTCCGTCCAGTCGCGGAACATCGCCGCCCTGACGGACATCCTGACCGCCAACCCGGGCAAAACCCTCGTCATCGGCACCCATGGCACCGCCCTGAGTACGATCTTAAACCATTTCGACCCCAGCTTCGGCTGTGATGATTTCATGCGGATTATCAACTGGATGCCCTATATCGTGGAGCTGGATTTCGAGGGGACTGCACTGCTGTCTGAGACGGAGCACGTCCATGTGGAGAAGGAATACCGGCCCTGACCGCCGTCAGCGGCAGAGGCAGCGCACCAGCTGCCCGCTGTCCCATGAGAGGGATGCCGGCAGATCCGTGCGGCTGCTCAACACGGCCAGGATGCCCGGTGACTCCTGCTGAACCAGCCGGGGCGGCTTCATGCCCGCCGCCGCAATCAGCCGCTCCAGGAATACCTGGTAGGGGACCACATCCGTCGTCCCGACGTGGAAAACCCCGCCCTGATCCTCCCGGATGATCCATTCAACCCACTCCGCAATCTGCACATCCGCAGCATGGTTGCTGGATAAGCCGGTGTACACCTCCAGCTCTCCCGCTCTGCACCCGGCCTGCACCGCCTGCATCCGCGGCGAGTGCTTTCCCCAGACGAAGGGGAGCCGGAGGATGACCGCCCGGCTCCCCAGGCGGCTTTGCAGCAGATCCTCACACTGGATTTTAAATTCGCCATAGGTGCTGGCGGATGCACGGGGATCTGTCTCGTAGTGGGGCCGCTCCATATGGGCGTCAAACACGTTTGCGGTGGAGAGATAGATCAGTTTCCCGCCGTGTTCCCGCAGATAGTCCGCAGCGAGGGCGTGGGCGGCCAGCTGCTTCTCGAAATCTCCCCGCAGAGCGGAAACGACAAGCGCAGGGCGGACCGTCTCCAGCAGAGAGCAAATGGAGGCGGGCTGCTCCAGGGAAAAGCGGACCATGGCCCTCCCCTCCGGCCTTGCCGTGCAGCAGGTTCCTGTTACCGTCCAGCCGGTACAGCGGGAGAGCCGCCAGAATATCGCCGAACCGGCAGTCCCGCTGGCGCCCAATACCAGAATATTTTTTCCCATGCCGATACGCCCCTTTCTTTTTGTCCCATCCTATCACATCGCACCTGCCAACTGCAACAGGATATCGACCGATTCCCTGAAAAGTTCTTTTTGATTCTTTTTCTTTCAAGAAAAAGAATGATTACCGTGGAGGTCTATATGAAAATATTAGTAGTTATCGACATGCAGAACGACTTTATCTACGGCCCTCTGGGCACGCCGGAGGCAGCTGCCATCGTGCCGAAGGTGGCGGAGAAGATCCTGTCCTGGACCGGTCCGGTCTATGCCACCCAGGATACCCATTTCCCTGACTACCTGCAAACCCAGGAGGGCCGCATCCTCCCTGTGGAGCACTGCATCCAGGGCACCAACGGCTGGCACATCGCGCCGGCTGTGCGCGCCGCCCTCTCGGCAGCAGCGGGGCGGGATGAGAGCACCCTCTACCTCACCAAATCCACCTTTGGCAGCCGGGACCTGGCGGAGGTGCTGGCAAAACGCCACCAGGAGGAGGGCGTGGAGGAAATCATGCTGGTGGGCCTGTGTACGGACATCTGCGTGATCTCCAATGCGCTGGTGCTCAAAACCTTCCTGCCTGACGTCCTCATCAGCGTGGACGCCTCCTGCTGCGCAGGTGTCAATCCGGACAGCCATCGCAATGCCCTGGCCGCTATGCGGACGTGCCAGGTCAACGTATGCGGCGAATAACCGGAGGATCAGACTCCCATGGAAACCATCATCAAAATTTTGGCCCAGGAGCTGGGCCAGAGCGAGGCCCATGTCCAGAACGTCGTCACCCTGCTGGATGAGGGCAATACCATCCCCTTTATCGCCCGCTACCGCAAGGAGCTCCACGGCTCCATGGACGACACCTCCCTGCGCGCACTGGAGGACCGGCTGCAATACCTGCGGGGCCTGGAGAAGCGGCGGGACGAGGTCAAGGGGGCCATCGAGAACCAGGGCAAGCTGACGGATGAGCTGGCCGCCGCCATTGACGCCGCCGCCACCCTGGCGGAGGTGGAGGATCTGTACCGGCCCTACAAGCAGAAGCGCCGCACCCGCGCCACGGTGGCCCGGGAGCGTGGGCTGGAGCCCCTGGCGGCGCTGCTCTTCGCCCAGGAGCGGGATTGCCCCGACCCCCAGGAGGCCGCCGCCGGGTATCTCGACCCGGACAAGGGCGTGGAGACCGTGGCCGACGCCCTCCAGGGCGCCAACGACATCATCGCTGAGGATATCTCCGACAACGCCGCCATCCGCAAGAGCCTGCGGGAGCTGATGCTGAAGCGGGGCCAGCTGGTGTCCAAGGCCGCAACAGAGGAGGATACGGTCTACCGGCTGTATTACGACTTCTGTCAGTCCGTCCCCCGGCTCCAGGGCCACCAGATCCTGGCCATCAACCGCGGGGAGCGGGAGGGGGCGCTGCGGGCCACTGTGGTGACTGACCGGGAGCTGGCCCTGCCCCTGCTGCGCCGGGCGGTGGTCAAGCCGGGCTCCCCGGCTATGGAATTCATCAAGGCCGCCGCTGAGGACTCCTATGACCGGCTGCTCTACCCCTCCCTGGAGCGGGAGATCCGCGCCCATCTCACCGAGACCGCCAGCGAGGGGGCCATCCACAACTTCGCCCTGAACCTGCGTCCCCTGCTGATGCAGCCGCCGGTCAAGGGCCATGTCACCATGGGGCTGGACCCCGGCTACCGCATGGGCTGCAAGGTGGCGGTAGTGGACGGCACCGGGAAGGTGCTGGATACCACCGTGGTCTACCCCACCCACGGCGAGCGGCAGAAGGCCGCCTGTATCGAGACCCTGGCGGGGCTCATCCGCCGCCACGGCGTCACCCACATCGCCATCGGCAACGGCACCGCCTCCCGGGAGACCGAGCAGATGACGGTGGAGCTGCTGCGGCAGGTGGGGGGCGGCGTCAGCTACATGATCGTCAATGAGGCGGGGGCCTCCGTCTACTCCGCCTCCAAGCTGGCCGCGGAGGAGTTCCCCCAGTTCGACGTGAACCTGCGCTCTGCCGTTTCCATTGCCCGGCGGCTCCAGGACCCCCTGGCGGAGCTGGTGAAGATCGATCCCAAGGCCATCGGCGTGGGGCAGTACCAGCACGACATGCCCCCCAAGCGGCTGGACGAGGCTCTCGCGGGCGTGGTGGAGGACTGCGTCAACTCAGTGGGCGTGGATGTGAACACCGCCTCCCCCTCCCTGCTGGGCCGGGTGGCGGGGCTGACCGCCGCCACTGCGAAAAATGTTGTGAAATACCGGGATGAAAACGGCATGTTTACCTCCCGCAAGCAGATCCTGAAGGTCCCCAAGCTGGGGCCCAAGGCATTTGAGCAGTGCGCTGGATTCCTGCGGGTGCCGGAGAGCCAGGCGGTGCTGGACAACACCGCCGTCCACCCGGAGAGCTACCAGGCGGCGGAGAAGCTGCTTGCCCTCACCGGCCACACCATGGCGGACGTGGCCGCCCGGCGGCTGGGAGATCTGGATGCCAGGCTCCGGGATCTGGGGGTGGAGCGGGCGGCGGCGGACTGCGGCGTAGGCGTGCCCACGCTGCTGGACGTGGCCAAGGAGCTGCAAAAGCCGGGCCGCGACCCCCGTGACGAGCTGCCCCCGCCGCTATTGCGCACTGACGTGCTGGAGATCAAGGACCTGCAGCCGGGGATGGTGCTGACCGGGACTGTGCGCAACGTCATCGACTTCGGCGTATTTGTGGATATCGGCGTCCACCAGGACGGGCTGGTCCACATCTCCCAGATCAGCGACAAATTCCTCAAGCACCCCTCCGAGGCGTTAGCTGTGGGGGATATTGTCAAGGTGGTGGTCCTGGAGGTGGACGAGAAGAAGAAACGCATCTCCCTGTCCATCAAGCAGGCCGCATCGTGATTGCAGGGGCCCCGCGCCATTGGCGCGGGGCCCCTGCTCGCTGTGTCAAAAAGATGCTTTTCCAAACGGCCGGGCCCTGATAGGCCCGGCCGGTATACTGTTATACTGTATAGACGTACTCGCCGTTTTTCTCGTTGATGCCGTAGAAGTCCGCAAAGGTCAGCCGGAAGATCCGGTCCTCCTTGCCCCCTACGTTGATGCCGTTTTTGATGAGGTGCAGGTACAGGCCGCTGTTGGAGATATCCCCCAGGGAGAGGTAGCCGGTGAGCTTACCGTCCTTGATGATGGCCTTTTTGTACTCCTTGGGCGTCTTGTGTACCAGAATCTCCGCCCCCTCTGTCTGGTCCAGGCGGCCCACAGACAGCATGGTGACGCCGAAGAAGTTGCTGGTATTCTTGAAGGGGTACGGCTTCTCGTAGACCTCGTCCACACCCGCCATATTCAGCGCCGCCGCCTTGCCCTGGGCCATGGCGTCCGGCCATACGCCGCTCAGGCCCGTGCAGTCCCCGGCGGCAAACACGTCCGGCGCAGAGGTGCGCAGATGGTCGTCCACCTGGATGGCCCGCTCGGCGGTGATGCCGCTGTCCAAGGCGATCTGGATGCGGGGGCGGACGCCGGCGGCCATAATGATGAAGTCACAGGGCACATGCTCCCCGGTGGAGAGGATCACCTCGGTGATGTTCCCCTCCCCGTCCACCACAGCGTCTGTGGCCCCGATGCCCAGCAGGAACCGGCACCCGCGCTCCTCAAAGACCTTCTGATAGACGGAGGCGGCATAGTCGTCCGTTTGCAGGGGCATGACCCGGGGGGCCATCTCGGCAATGGTGATCTCCGCGCCCCGCTCGCACAGGGCGGAGGCGGCGTCCAGGCCCACCAGGCCGGAGCCCACGATAAACACCCGCTTGCCCTTGGCAAAGGCGTCATCGATTTTCAGCGCGTCGCTGAGATCACGGAAACCGAAGACATTGGGGGCCTCCCGGAAGTGGGGGATGGGGGGGATGAAGAAGCCGGCCCCGGTGGCGATGAGCAGCTTGTCGTAGGGCGTGCTGTAGCCGTCGCCATAAGCGACCGTCTTGGCCTGGGTATCGATCTTGCTCACGGACTGGCCGGCAAGGTGGTAGATGTTATGCTTCTCAAAAAAGTCTGCCCCTACAAAATTGATGCCCTGGGCATCCCGCTGGTGGCCCAGATATTTATGGAGCATACAGCGGGAGTGGACCTGCTCGTCCGTGGAGATGACGGTGATGACGTCCTTCTCCCGGAACTCCCGGAGTACCTGGGCGGCGGTGATTCCGGCCGCGCCGGCGCCGATGATGACAAATCTCTCCATGCTCACACCTCTCTCACTTCAATCGCCTTCTTGGGGCAGGCCCGGACGCAGGCGGGCCCCTCCTCCAGATGCTGGCAGAAGTCGCATTTCACCATCCGCTTCCGGTCGGGGGAGATGGCGGGCACACCGTAGCGGCAGTTCATGACACACATATAACATGCCGCGCATTTGTCCGCATTATACTCCACCAGGCCAGTTTCCATATTTTTTTGCAGCGCGCCGCTCATGCACGCCCCTGCGCAGTCCGGTATGTCGCAGTGGCGGCAGAAGAGGGGGCGGTAGCCCCCCTCGCCGTCGGAGACGATCCGGTTGCGGGACTGGGTGGCGGGATCGGTCAGGTCCAGGGCGTAGATGGCCTGGCGCAGCTCTGTCAGGCTGCCCTGGCGGGGGGCCATGTCCTGGTGGGACGCCATGCAGGCCAGGGTGCAGCTCTTGCACCCGTCGCACTTGGCGGGGTCAATAAAAATTCGTTTCATCTCCGCGCCCTCCTTAAATGTTCAGGGCCCGGCGCTTCTCCTCGATGATGGCCTCCAGGGTGTTGGCGGCGGACTTGCCGTTGGGGTCGATGATGACGCGGCCGCCGGTGAGCTCCACCATGTCCTCGGTCAGCACCTTGGTGACCAGCTTGCTGCCGGTCATGAAGGGGGGCACGCCCAGATGCAGGGGCAGCCCCAGGGCCAAGCCGAACGCGCCGTCGGCCAGGGCCTGCTCCTCCAGCCACTGGGCGGCGGAGAGGACCAGAGGCAGCTGGGGCAGGTCCACGCCCAGCTCCCCGGCGATCTCGGTGGCTACGATCTCCAGCCGGCCGATGGCCAGGCAGGGGCCGAAGTTGAGGACCGGGGGGATGCCCAGCTCCTTACAGACAGCCTTCAGGTTGGGGCCGGCCAGCTCGGCGGCCTCGGGGGTCATCAGGCCGATGTTCTCCAGACCGCCGGAGGAACAGCCCGCAGTGAGCACCAGGATATCCTTGGCAATCAGCTCCTTGGTCAGCTCGGCGGTGAGGGTGTCGTGGCCGTAGGCCACGCTGGAGCAGCCCACTACCCCGGCCAGGCCCTTGATCTTGCCGGAGACGATCAGATCAATCAGGGGCTTCCAGCTGCCGCCCAGGAACGCCTTCAGGCTGCCCTCGCTGACGCCGGTGAGGGTGTTCTTGTTGCCGTGGTCCGCGAAGAGGTTCATAGGCACCTTGCCACGCCGCTCGGTATAGGCGGCAATCACCGCGTCAATGATCCGGTCGCCGTCAGCCTGGCGGGTCTCGTAGTGGAAGGGGATGTACTCGGCGTTGGCCTTCTTGGCCACCACGTCCAGGCAGATCTGCTTGATCTTCAGCTCATCGCAGATGGGCTCAATGCCGGGCAGGGTGCAGTTGAACTCACTGAGCACCGCGTCGATAGCGCCGCAGGAGAGCACCGCCTCGGAGATGTAGTTGTTGCCCGCATGGCCGTCGAAGATCTCGGTGTAGTGTGCGCCGCGCAGCTGGAGATCCTGGCCTACGCAGGTGCAGCCCACCAGCTTGAAGCCCTTGGCCCCGGCGGCCTTGGCCTTGGCCACCACGTCCTCGTCCAGCAGCCGGTCCTGGATGTAGGTGAACAGGGAGTGCTGATGGCCGGTGATGAGGATGTTGATGTAGTCGGGATCAATGACGTTCATGCCCACGGGAGCCATGCGGATCTCTGGGTCGCCCAGGACCACGTCGTTGAGCAGGTTGGTCAGCTGGAGGCCGTACAGGCCCGTGGAGATGCCCAGGCGCAGGCAGGAGACCATCATCTCCACCGGGTCGGAGCTGAGGTTGGTAGAGGTCTTGACAATGTTGTTGAACACCTCGCCCTTCGCGCCGCCGGGCAGGATGCCCAGCTCCTTCCAGCGCTTGACGCGGGGGGCGTAGGCCAGCTTCTCCACCAGCTCCATGGGCTCGTACTCGGGCCGGTAGAGGTCGGAGAGGACAGCGTCCGCCACCTTCACGCACAGGTCGTATTTGTCCGTGCCGGTGACGCCGAAGAGTTCAGCCAGATGGTTGAGGGCCTTTTCGCTGCGGATCTTGTCCTTGTGCAGGCCCGTATTTTTCAGCTGCCGGGCGGTGTTCTCCACCACATGGATATAGCAGCCGGAGCCGGCGGCCACGGCCCGGAGGAAGTTCCGGGCAACGATGGTATCCGCATTCGCCCCGCAGATGCCGCGGGGGGCGTCGGGGGTGATCCGGCAGGGGCCGTTGGCGCACAGGCGGCAGCACACCCCCTGCAGGCCAAAGCCGCACTTGGTCTCCTGGGTCTCCACACGGTGGTGGGCAGTCTCACGGGGCAGCTGGCGGATGTAGGCCTCCATGGGCTTGTCCGCACTGGCACAGGTGTTGCGGCTGAAGCAGTCGGTACAGCTGTTCATAAACATTTTCCTCCTCCATGCATATGCATGTCATAAATTGTATAGGGGATGATCCTTTTTCATACCAGAAAAAGGAAGAGTAACGGGCTCTTCCCGCTCATAGGGGGCAGGCGAAACAGGCTTTACGCCACGCCATACAGGAAGTACACCTCGTCCGGCGCACGGTAGAGGCCGGAAAGGCCCTCGGCCAGCTGGAAACTCCCCCCCAGGCAGCAGACGGGAATAACGGGTGCATCCTCCAGCAGGATAGCCTCCGCATCGTGGAGGTAGGCATCCCGCGCCTCCGGGGAGACAGCGGCCCGGGCGGCGTCCAGCAGGATATCAAACGCGTCGCTGGCGTAGCCGGAGACATTGTCCTCGCTTTTGCTGTACCAGCGGTCCAGCAGCACGCCGGCGTCGCTGTAGGGAACCGTGAACGCCTGGCCCGCCATGGTAAATTCACCGGTGGCCGCCGGCAGATCCTCCACCTGCCGGGCGACGGCCCCGTCCTCCATGGCCTCATCCGGGATGGCCTGCATCTGTACGAGGGCGTCATATTCCTCCTGGCTCACCCCCCGCGTGATCACGGCTACCCCCAGCTGGTCCTGCCACATCCGCCGCAGGACAGAAGCCAGCTCGCGGCCCCAGCTGGACTCCACATAGAGATATTCTACAATGGGGAAACCGCCCCCGCCGGCATAGCCGGCCTGGGCCAGCAGGGCCTTGGCCCTGGCACAGTCCGCTGCATAGTCCTGCCCCCCATGGGCCGTCACCTTCTCCAGGCTGTGGGCGCGGAAGTCCCAGAACACAGCGGCAGGCTCTGCCGCCGGGGGGCCGGCGTTGGGATCGGGCAGGGCCATGCCCTCATCCGCCGGCTGTGCCGGAAGGACGCGCTCCCCGTAATCGGACACGCCGTAGGGGACCAGCCCTGGGACGGAGCGGACAGCCGGGCTGTTCAGCGCCTCTGCCAGGGCCTGGCTGTCAATGACCAGCCGGAATGCCTGACGGACATTGCTGTCATCAAAGGGAGGCTGGCGGGTGTTGAGCAGGACGCCGTAGGTGGCCGTCACCGGCTCCGGCGTCCACAGGCCGCTGTCCGCCAGGGCCTGGAGCGGTTCCTCCGGCAGATCTGTCACCAGGGCCAGCTCCCCGCCCAGCAGCTTCTGGTAATCCGCGGATGAGCCTGTGCGGGTGGTGAATTGGATCACGTCCGGGAGAATGGCCTCGCTGTTGTAGTAGGTCTCGCTTCGCTCCAGCGTGACCTGGTTGCGGCTGAGGTAGGCCGCCGTGTAGGGGCCGTTGGTGATGGTGGCGGAGGCGGTTTTGCCCCAGCCGTCACTGACGGCCAGATCCGCCCGCACCGGCATCGTATAGGCCCCCCCGCACACCTCCTCCAGGAAGTGGGCGTGGCTGCCGTCCAGAGTCACGACAAAGGTCCGCGCATTGGGGGCGGACACGGCCAGCAGGGAGGTGTCCCCCGTCTCCTGGACCTGGCCGTAGCCCGACACACAGGAGAGCAGCTCCCGGTGGGGCAGGTCGTTTGCCGGGTTGGCCAGACGCTGCCATGCGGTGACGAAGTCGTCCGCCTTCACGCTCTTGCCGTCGGACCAGAGAAGCCCCTCCCGCAGGGTAAAGGTATAGGTGGCGTTGCCGGCGTAGTCGGTATCCAGGGTGTAGCTCTCCGCCTGGCCGGGGGCCAGGACCGCCCAGCCCTCGCCGTTATCCTCCCAGCGCATCAGGTTTTCAAAGAGGTGATAGAGGACGGTCTCCCCGCCCTGGGCGGTGACGCGGGCCGGGTCCAGTGTGTCCTGGGTATCCGTCACCGCCACGGAGAGGGTGACGGGCTCGCTGCCCGGCATATCCGGACTGGCAGCGCCGCCATTGTTTACCGGCTGGCTGGCGCAGGCGGACAGGGTCAGAAGGGCCGCCAGCAGCGCCGCCGCAAAGCTCTTGCTGATGTTTCGCATACCTGTCCCCCCGCAGTCACTTGGCCTGGACGGGGACGAGGCGCCCGTCAGGACCAAACTGCACCGGCTGGATTTCATTGCGGGTATGCTTGGCGATGTCGTTTAAGCGCACCAGTCCGGGATAGTCGGTGACGAAGGTATAGGCCACGCCGTGGCGCTTGGCCCGGCCGGTACGGCCGATGCGGTGGACATAGTACTCGTTTTCATCGGGCACGTCGTAGTTGAAAACCGCGTCCACGTCGTCCACGTCGATGCCCCGGGCCGCCACATCGGTGGCGACAAATACCCGCAGCTCCCCCCGGCGGAACCGGGCCATGACCTTCTCCCGCTTCTCCTGGGGGATATCGCCGTGGATGCAAAGAGCGTCGATACCCCGCATTTGCAGGAGCTTCGTCACCCGCTCGGTGTTGCCCTTGGTGTTGCAGAAGACCATCACCCGGTCAAACTGCTCCTGCTCCAGGATCTTCTCCACCGCGTCTACCTTGCTGTTCATGGACAGCTCCAGGCGGTACTGGAGGATATCCGGCTTGTTGACCTCGTCGGCCCGGACTGTCACCTCCACCGGGTCGCGCTGGTAGACCCAGGCGATGTCCATGACCTCACGGCTGATGGTGGCGGAGAAAAGGCCCAGGTTCTTTCGGTTCTTCATCTGGTCCAAAAGCTTGGTGACATCGTGGATGAAGCCCATGTCCAGCATCCGGTCCGCCTCATCCAGGACGGCGGTGCGGACCTGGTCGATGCGCACCGTGCGCCGCTTCATGTGGTCCCCCAGGCGGCCGGGGGTTGCCACCACGATCTGGGGCCGCTTTTTCAGCGCGTCGATCTGCTTGCCGATGGGCTGTCCACCATAGAGGCAGACCATGCGCACGCCGGGCTTGAACTGGGCCAGCTCCCGCATCTCGGCGGTGATCTGCATGGCCAGCTCCCGGGTGGGGGCCAGGACCACGGCCTGGACCTGGTCGGAGTCTGTATCGGTATGTTCAATGATGGGGATGCCGAAAGCGAAGGTCTTGCCCGTACCGGTAGGGGCCTTGGCGGTGACGTCCTGCCAATCCATCATAGGGGGGATGCATCCGGCCTGGATGGGCGTGGACAGCTCATACCCCTTCTTTTCCAGTGCGCGCATGAGATCCGGGGACAGCCCCAGCGTGTCAAAGCGCACGCCCTGTGTGATTTCCATAATTATTTCCTCGTGCTTACTTGATATTTTCGGCAAATTACATCATATTTTCCGCAATTGCATAAGAATAAATTCAGTTTACCATAAATGGGCCCCCGCCGCAAGTGCGGCAGGGGCGTTTTGCAGAAAATTCATGCTTTTTTAACGATTGGCCCCTCCGGCGGCGAGAGCAGGGGGCTGTACATCATCAGCGCATGGTTTTCCACCATCAGCTCCTCGCACAGCACCTCCCCGTCCGGGTTGAGGGTCTGCCGGTAAAGCCTGTTGTGCCGGCTGTAGCCGCCGAAAAACTCCGGCCGGATCTCGTGGTCCCGCTCCACCACCCGGTAGCGGACATAGGGCTCATAGTCGCAGTGCCAGGCCCCCTCCAGGTGCGTCTCCCCCACATGCAGGCGCAGCTGGAAGGTGCGGCCGGTGTCGTTGGTAATCATCAGGTCCCGGTGGGGATAGGCGCAGGTCGCCCCGCTGCCGAAGGGCTGGGTGCGGCCGCTGTCCGGGAAGACGTCGTGGCTGTGGCGGTACCGCTCGTCCACGGTCAGGGGCGTATGCAACGTCATCCAAAAAATCAGGTTGCTCAGCTGGCACAGGCCGCCGCCAACGCCGTGGCCGAACTGGCCGCAGGAAAGGATCAGGCCGTCCAGATAGCCCTTCTTATAGGTGGGCCGGCCGATGAGCTTCCAATAGCTCATGGTCTCCCCGGGGCGCAGGAGCAGGCCGTCCAGATGCTGCACCGCCAGGCGCAGGTTGGTAATCTTGTTGTATTGGTAGCACATGTCCACGCCCTGGAGCTGGCGCAGCAGCGGCGTGGCATGGCTGGCGTGGACATAGGGCAGGCTGGCGGCTGTCTCCCGTGCCTGGGCAAAGCGGTATTTGCCCGAGGCCCACAGCAGGTAGCGCCTGCCTGTATAATATGCCATGCCCAGCCGGCGGCGCACAGGCCCCCGGCGGACCGGGATCATCTTCCGTACATCATATAAATCATGCCGTTCCACGGTTCCACAACCGCCCTTCTATCGAAATTTGTGATAGGGCTAGTGTAGCACAGGCGATAGATAAAATCTTCACAATCCTGTCATGGTTTAGGAACAATGGAGAAACAAAGGATTACAAAGTGGAAACAGGCCCGGAAAGCGAAATTTCAGCCCATACCGGGGCATTTGCCCGGCGTGTCCGGCATATCCTTATGGCAAGGATATCGAAAATCCAAGGAAAGGGAAGGTCTTGCGGTATGAAACGAATCCTGACCGGCCTGCTGGCCCTGCTGCTTCTTCTGGCCCTGTCCCCGGCGGCCCGGGCGGAGGAGCTGGCGGTGGAGAGCCGGGCCTGCCTGCTGATGGAGAAGAGCACCGGCGAGGTGCTGTACGCGGTCAACGAGCACGAGCAGCTGGAGCCCGCCAGTGTAACGAAGATTATGACCGTCCTCCTGGTCATGGAGGCCATCGACTCCGGCGCGCTGCGCTACGACGACATGGTGACTGCCTCCGCCTACGCCTGCTCCATGGGCGGCAGCCAGGTCTGGCTGAAGGAGAACGAGCAGATGAGCGTGGAGGATATGCTCAAGGCGGTCTGTGTGGCCTCCGCCAACGACGCCAGCGTCGCCCTGGGCGAGCATCTGGCCGGCAGTGCGGAGGCGTTTGTGGAGAAGATGAACCAGCGGGCGAAGGAGCTGGGGATGGAGGACACCCATTTCCTCAATCCCACCGGCCTGCCCGCCTCCGGCCACGTTACCAGCGCCTACGATATCGCCCTGATGAGCCGGGAGCTGATTTTGCACCATCCGGATATCCGGCGCTTCACCACCATCTGGATGGACAGTCTCCGGGACGGGGCCTTCGGCCTGAATAATACCAACAAGCTCATCCGCTACTACCAGGGGGCTACGGGGCTCAAGACCGGCAGCACAGACGGAGCCCTCTACTGCCTGTCCGCCACGGCGGAGCGGGACGGCATGGAGCTGATCGCCGTCATCCTCAAGGCCCCCACCTCCACCCAGCGTTTTGAGGGTGCCAAGGTCCTGCTTAACTACGGCTTTGCCGCCTACGCCCTCGCCACGGCGGAGCCCCCCGCGCCCTTCCAGCCCATCCCCGTCACCCTGGGGGAGGCTGCGTCCGTCATGCCCCGCCTGGCGGGGGACAGCACCATCCTGGGCGCAAAGGAGAAGCTGGCCGCTATGGAGGTCCAAGTGGAGCTGGAGGATGAGCTGGCCGCCCCTGTGGAGGAGGGGCAGGAGCTTGGACGCATGACCGTCACCTCCCAGGGCCAGACCCTGGCCGCCATCCCCCTGGTGGCCAGCCAGGCCGTGCCCCGGCTCACCTACTGGCAGATCCTCCAGCGGTGCCTGAAAATGGCGTTTATGGGCGGATAAAACAGCATAGGGAGAAACGGAGGGCGTCCCTGGATCGGGACGCCCTCCGCCTGCGTGTCAAAAAAGATGCTTCGCATCTTTTTTGAGAAAGGGGATCGGGCCGAGTTCGGCCCGCAAAGTACTTTTTCGAGGTACACGCCCCCGAAAAAGTGATTGAAATGGATTCACGCCTTCGGCATGAACTCCTGCGGAGGGCTTTTTTGACAGCCTGACGGAGGGCGGGCTGCGGAAAAGGATCGATTTCTGCGGGGCTGCCGCAGCCCCCTATCCCCTGTCCGCCTCCCGCAGCGGCGAAAGCAGCAGATCCGCCCCAAAGCTCCGCACGGACAGCTCCGGATACCGCTGCCGCAGGGCCTCCGCCAGCGCCGTCAATGCCGCGCTGCGGCCCCGGCGGTCGGCCAGCTGCTTCTCCAGCGAAGGGGCCAGGCCGTAGACCTCCGCGCTGACCAACACCACGCCGCCGCCCTCTGCGGAAAAGGATGGGTTGTGGCCGAACAGCCGCTCCGGGACCCCTGCCTCGACCAGCTCCCCCTGCTCCAGCTCCCGGCGGACTGCCCGGCGGTACAACGCCTCGTTGATGTTGGGGAACTGGGCTGTCACGGTGGGGAAACTGCCCGCATAGAGCTGCTGCGGGAACTGGACTGTCAGCGAACCCGGCCCGCCCAGCTGCGGGTGGTCCATAACCTCCCGCAGCAGATCAATGGCCTCCCCCAGGCGTTCCGCCGCCGCCGCGGTTTCCTCCGGCCGCAGGGCAGGCGGCTCATCCTCCGGAGGCGGCTGGCTGGGCCTGACGGCGGCCCATGTGCGCCAAATGGCCCCTGCCAGCAGTGCTGCGGCGGTGGCCAGAATGAAAAGCTGCATGGTTGATCGCTCCTTTGGTTATCTTTCTGAATATATTATAGTATTCTTTGAGACAATTTGCAAGAGGAATTGTTGTCTGTAAGATAACGGCAAAGGGAGCTGAGAGAAATGAACGCAGAAATATGGGAGCTGGGGGAAGCCATCCGGGCCGCCCGCATGAGGAAGGGGCTGACCCAGGAAGCGTTGGCAGAACTGCTGGATATCACACCCATCCATCTGAAAAACATGGAGAGTTCCCGCAGGAAGCCGTCGGTGCCGCTGCTGTTCCAGATGATGGAAATTCTGGACTTCTCCGTGGATGCGCTGGTATTCCCGGAGAGAGGGGGCGGCGTGATCCACACCCACGGCCTGAGCGAGGCGGAGGCAGAAGCGGTCGGGCGGCTGGTGGATGTACTGCGGCGGGAGCGGGGCGGCGCATAGGGCCGCTGTTTTTTTGACAGAAACGGCGTTGCTGCCCCTCTGACCGGGCACGCCGTTTCCCCTTGCCTTTTTCCACAGATGCTTTATAATCAGTCCATGAGCACAAAAGGAGGCGCGCCATGGAGACAAAGAAGTGGGAGGCTATGCTCACAGCGGTGGAGCTGGGCAGCTTCACCCGGGCGGCGGCGCGGCTGGGCCTGACCCAGTCGGGCCTGACCCACATGATGAACGCACTGGAGAAGGAGGTTGGGTTCCCCCTTCTGCTCCGGGACCGGTACGGCGTGCGGCTGACCGCCGGCGGGGAGCGCCTGCTGCCCGCCGTCCAGGAGCTGATCGACGCCAACCGGCGGCTGGAGGGCCAGATTGCCGCCCAGAACAACCAGAAGCGGGAGAATATCCGGGTGGCGGCCTACTCCAGCATCTGTATGCACTGGCTGCCCACCATTGTCCAGCAGTTCCGGTGGGCCTACCCGGACGTGTCGGTAGATATCCGCATGGGCAGTGTGGCGGAGATCTTCCAGTGGCTGCGGGAGGGCAAGGTGGATCTCAGCTTTGCCAGCCGCCGGGACCAAGGCCGTTACGACTGGGTCCCCCTGTGGGACGACCCGCTGCTGGCCATCCTGCCCCCGGACTATCCGCTGGGGGATGGGGACTGTTTCCCGGTACCGTCCTTTGCGGGCAAGGAGTTTTTGATGCCCTCCCTGGGGTTTGACCTGGACATCCTGGAGGTATTTGACGCACAGGGGGTCCGGCCGGACATCCGCGACAACACCAGCGTGGAGGATGCGGCCATCCTATCCATGGTGGAGCACGGCCTGGGGGTGAGCATCCTCTCCCAGCTGGTCCTCCAGGGGCGGCGGGACCATGTGCGCACCCTTCCCCTGGACCCGCCCGCCAGCCGCCATATCGGGATTGCGGTCCCCTCCCTGGCAGAGGCCGCACCCATGATCGGGGCATTTATCAGCTACTCCAAGCGGATTGTCGGCGCGATGCACAACACAGAGCAGGATAAGAAGAACCCCACAGCCCAATAAGGTCTGTGGGGTTCCCTTTTTCTGCTGGATTGCCCTGCCGGGACGCTGCTGATAGGCATTGCGCTCAGCCGGAAACGGTCCGCTTTGCTTGGATGAGCAATACGGCGCAAACCAGCACGTATCCAACCAGGGCAATGAAGGACGCCTCTATTCCGAACCCTCCCCCAGTCACTAAGATATTGTCCGGCGGTATGGTGATTTGAAAAAGCGGGCTGCCATAAGCCCCCTGCGCTGTCGTGATGTGTAAAACACTGGTAATCATCACAAAATTCCATATAGCGTGCATGAGGGCGCTGTTGCTGACAGATTTCCCCTGGTAGGCCGCCAGAGAGAACATGACCCCAACCATCGTGCCGCTGGCCACTAAAAGGGCAACGCCTCCCACCGTGAAGCTTTCCATTGCGGGAATATGTACCAGGCCGAATACAAATGACGGGACCAGGATCGCAATATACGGATTCCATCGGACCGCAAGCAGCTTCATCATGAAGCCGCGGAACAGCATTTCCTCTAAGATGCCAGATTTTAAAGCGATCATTGCAGAGGCGGCAACCGCTAACACCGCGTCGCCGCAGCCAACTGCGTTTACCTCCAGCTCCCCCAGCATCAGAAATATGGCGACAACAAACGCGGGGAGCAGAACGGATAGGATAACGCCCCATTTTTTTACACCAAACGTAATCCAGAAGTCCGCCATTTCCAAATGGAGGCACCTCGTTGTGTACAACCAGAAAAAAAGCAGCGTGAGCAGCAGGGAACCGGCCATCCTGAAAATCACGTACCACTCGCTGCTCGGGAGCGATACCGCAGAAAAGATACCATCAAATACCACGCTGCTGCCCAAGTCTCCCGCTAAAAACAGCAGAAAATAGACCGCCGCCTGAACCAGTGTTTTTACTGTGGAATACCGAAATTGCTCCATGCAGAAATCCCCCCTTTGTCCGGCATTTTATCCCTATGATTACGACACCCGCTGAAAAGCAGCTGCTTCCCAGCGGGTGTCACTTTCCTATCAGGCAGCCTTATGGCTGCGCGCTTAGAGATATGTCAGGGCAAACATGGCCCCGAAAGCAATGGACAGGACATAGATCAGGACAGGGACCTCCTTGGCCTTCCCACGGGCCAGCTTGATGAGGGAGTAAGAGATGAAGCCGAAGCCAATGCCGTCCCCGATGCTGTAGGCAAAGGGCATGGTAGCAATGGTGAGGAAACAGGGGATGGCGATCTCAATGTCATCCCAGGCGATCTCCGCGGCGCTCTTGAGCATGAACACACCCACAATGATGAGGGCCGGGGCGGTGGCGGCGGAGGGGACAATCCCGGCGATGGGGGCGAAGAAGCAGCTGAGCAGGAAGAGCACACCCACAACCAGGGAGCTCAGTCCGGTCCGCGCACCCTCGGCAATGCCAGTGGAGGACTCCACGAAGGTGGTGACAGTGGAGGTGCCGAAGATCGCGCCGGTGCAGGTGGCCACAGCGTCAGCAATCAGGGCCCGGTCGCCGCCGGGGAGGTTGCCCCGCCGGTCCAGCATCCCCGCAGAGCGGGCGGTGCCGATGAGGGTGCCTACCGTGTCAAAGCAGTCGCAGATGAAAAAGGTGATGACTGCGGTGATAAAGGCCAGCACGCCGCCGTCCACGGCAAAGATGCCGGAGAAGCTCAGCTTGCCGAAGGTCTCCCCCAGCACGGAGAAGCTGACAGGGTCGGGGTTGTACACCGTCAGGCCCATAGGGACGCCGATCAGGGTGGTGGCGATGATGCCGATGAAGATGGCGCCCTTCACCTTATAGGCCAGCAGGATGGAGATGATCAGCAGGCCGATGAGGGCCAGCAGGGCGGGCCCGTGGAGGATATTGCCCATGTCGGAGTAGTCGGTGGCGACGACCACGCCGTCCACCACTGTGTCCCCGATCAGCTTGACAATATCCGCGTTCAGCATACCGATGAAGGTGATAAACAGGCCGATACCGGCGGAGATGGCCGCTTTCAGGTCAGCGGGGATGGAGGCGATGATCTGGCTGCGCAGGGGCGAGACCGTCACCGCCAGGAACAGCAGGCCGCTGACGAGCACAATGGCCAGGCCCTGCTGCCAGGTGTACCCCATGCCGAAGCAGAGGGTATAGGTGAAAAAGGCGTTCAGCCCCATGCCGGGGGCCTGGGCGAAGGGCACGTTGGCCAGCATGGCGGTCAGGAAACAGCCGATGGCCGCGCTGATGCAGGTAGCCAGCATGACGGCGTGCCAGTTCATGCCGGCGGCCGACAGATAGTTGGGGTTGACGAAGATGATGTAGGCCATCGAGAAAAAGGTCACGACGCCGCCTATGATCTCCGTGCGCAGCGAACTGCCGCGCTCTGTGATCTTAAAGAATTTGTCCATACGTTTCTCCTCCTCTTGTAAATTCCCACAGGGGCAGTCCGCCCCCTTTACACAGCGCTATTTTACACGATTTTAACGAAAAAGAAAACCCCCTGCCGTCAAGTCCGAAAAATTTTTGTACAAGCTAACGATTTTTCTGGAAAAGCTTTGTCCATAATTTCCCATTTTCCCACCCAAAATAAAAAAACGCTTCTCAAGTCTGCCAAAATATGGTATCCTATTAGATTGAACAGGTCGGGCCCAGCCCGGCCCCAATCAAACCGGAAAGGATTGCCGTTCATGGAAAATACCGTTGATCCCGCCGCCCTGCTGGAGGACATGGCCTCCGGCGGGAGCGCCTCCGCGGTGGGCGGATGGATGCAGGCTGCTTGGGGAATGCTGTCCATGAAGCGGGTCCTGCTCACCGTAGTACTGCTGGCGGCGCTTCTGGCGGCCTCCCGGCTGGTGATGGCCCTGCTGAAGCGGCTGGCGGACCGCTCCCATTTGGACCCCAGGCTCCGGCCCTACCTGCTCCGGGGGGTCAAGGCGCTGCTCTACCTGCTGGCCGCCCTGGTGGCGGCGGGCAGCCTGGGCGTGGATGTGACCAGCCTGATCGCGCTGGTCAGCGTGTTCGGGCTGGCCGTCTCTCTGGCGGTACAGGACGTGCTGTCCAACGTGGCCGGCGGCATGGTGCTGCTGTTTTCCAAGCCTTTCTCCCTGGGGGATTATGTGGACACCGGCGAGGGGGAGGGCGAGGTGGCGGAGATCACCCTGACCCACATCAAGCTGGATACCTTCAGCGGGCAGCGGGTCATGCTGCCAAACAGCAAGGTTGTGGCGGGGAAGATCACCAACTACACCGTGCGGGGCGTCCGGCGGGCGGACCTGGCGGTGAGCGCCTCTTACGATGACAGCACGGCTGCGGTCCGGGCCGCCTGCCTCAAGGCGGTCTCCCGCACCCCGCATGTCCTGCCGGACCCCGCCCCCCAGGTGGTCCTGACCGCCTACGGGGAGAGCGCCATCGAGTACCGCGTCCGCTTCTGGGCGGAGACGCCCCACTTCTGGGATGCCAACAACACCGCCCTGGAGGAGCTCCGCCGGGCTTTCGAGGAGGACGGCGTCACCATGACCTACAACCATCTGAACGTCCATCTGGTGGATGGAAAAAACACGAAAGAGAAGTGAGCATAGAACCTTTATGTTGGATTTCAAACCCATTCAAGTCAAAAGCGCAGCCCGGCTGCGCAAGTATTACAGCCAATGTACCTACCGCCTGTGCGAGTACTCCGTTGGCGTAAAGCTCATGTGGCGGCAGCACTGGCATCCGGAGTTCGCTGAGAGCAGCGGCTGCCTGGTGGTGCGCAACCACAGCAGCCATCTCGGCTCCATCTTCGACTACCCTGTCCCCCTGCCCGGAGAGGGGGACATTGACGCGGCCCTGGATGAGATCGACGCGTGGTGCGTGGAGCACGGCACAGCCCCCGTCTTCGGCGTGGTGCCTGCGGAGGAGCGGGAACACCTGATGGAGCGGTATCCCTACACCGTTGTGGACAACGACCGGCTGTGGCAGGACTACCTCTACCGGGCGGAGGACCTGATAACATTTGCCGGCCGGCGCTACTCCGGCCAGCGCAACCATATCAACAAGTTCCGCAAGCTCTATCCGGAGGCCGCCTACCGGGAGCTGACGGAGGCGGACAGCGAGGCGGTGGAGGCCTTCTGGGAGGAATTCCACCAGATCTTCAACAAGGAGGACGCACTGGCGAAAAAGGAGCTCTGCTATGCCCGGAAACTGATGCGGCAGGTGGGCAAGCGATGGGTGAAGGCCGGGGCCATCGAGCTGGACGGCAAGCTGCTTGCCATCTCCCTGGGGGAGATCTGCGGGGACACCCTGGTGTGCCACATCGAGAAGGGGCTGCCCCAGTATGAGGGGGTATACCCCGCCATGGTGCAGTCCTTTGCCGCCGCCCATGGCGAGGGCCTGCGGTGGATTAACCGGGAGGACGACGCCGGGGACCGGGGCCTGCGCACCAGTAAGCTGCAATACCTGCCCGCCGGAATGGGGGCCAAGATTCGGGTGCAGGCCCGCAACGAGCTGTCCAGCCTGGACAAGATCCCCACTGTCAAGAGTGAGCGCCTGACGCTGGACGCCCTCCGGGATGGGGACCAGGCCGCCTACAACCGCCTGTGCCTGGATGACGAGCGCAACCGCTGGTGGGGATATGACTACCGGAAGGATCTGGACGGGGAGCTGACAGAGGGCTATTTCCTGGAGGTCGCCCGCCGGGATTTCGCCAACAAGCTGGCGGTCAATTTTGCCGTGCGGCTGGATGGCAAGCTGATCGGGGAGGCCGTGCTCTACCAGTTCGACTACAAGGGCGGCGCGGAGCTGGGCTGCCGCATCCTGCCGGAGTACGCCGGGAACGGCTACGGGGCGGAGGCCTTCCGCCGGGCGGCGGAGTGGAGCCTTTACGAGCTGGGCCTGTCCCGGCTGGTTGCCAAGTGCTTCCACGAGAACGAGGCGTCCCAGCGGATGCTGGCGGCCTGTATGCGGCCAAACGGCCAGGATGAGACCTATTTCTATTTTGAAAAAGTCGTCTGACGGGGCTTTACGGAGGGCGGAACCGCCCTCCGTAAAATTTTTCTAGGAAAATTTGATTTTGATATTGACATTGGCTGGATGTTTTAGTATAATAAGCCTCGCCGTTCAGGAAACAGCGTTTGGGAGCATAGCTCAGCTGGTTAGAGCACCTGCCTTACAAGCAGGGGGTCACTGGTTCGAGTCCAGTTGTTCCCACCATCTTCCCTCTCTTCCTGGGAAGTAAAATGGCCCAGTAGTTCAGTTGGTTAGAACGCCAGCCTGTCACGCTGGAGGTCGACGGTTCGAGCCCGTTCTGGGTCGCCATTTTCTCCTTGGACACGGATGTGTCCAATATGCCTCTGTAGCTCAGTTGGTAGAGCAGCGGACTGAAAATCCGCGTGTCGTTGGTTCAATTCCGACCGGAGGCACCATAATGATGTGCAGCTGGATTATCTGGCGGGCTATGCGCAGCATAGTTTGTTACGTTGGAGGTTGTGCATCTATGCGGGCGTAGCTCATCTGGTAGAGCGCCACCTTGCCAAGGTGGAGGTAGCGGGTTCGAGCCCCGTCGCCCGCTCCACAGAGGATAACAGGAGCAAGTTCCATGCTGCTCCTGTTATCATATATGGCGACATAGCCAAGTGGTAAGGCATGGGTCTGCAAAACCCTGATTCCCCGGTTCAAATCCGGGTGTCGCCTCCAGTTAAAAAGAAAGACCACCAATGGTAGTTACTCATAAAACAGTATCAACCAACAAATTGAAATAGGGTAGCTGCCATACGGGGTGCAGAAAAAGGCGAGTGAGAAACAAAGCGTTTCT
>JAAWKB010000051.1 GCA_022797115.1 Oscillospiraceae bacterium | reverse complement strand
TTCTCGCCAGACAAGGAGATTTTCCGCAGCCATACTGACGTATGACAAGGGAAATCGACGCAGTATGGCGGGAAAAAGACCGGCCAGACGGCGTTCAACGGTTGTGAATACAGGTTCTTAGAACAGCGCCACCACTGCGCCGTCGTAGGTGTCAGCGATGAAGGAGCGTACCTCCTCGCTCTGGAGGGCCTTGACCAGGGCCTGGATGCCCGCGCTGTCCTCCTTGCCCTCCTTGACAGCCAGCACGTTCACATACGCCTCGGCAGCCGCGCCGCCGGCAGCCTCCACGGCGATGGCGTCGGAGACCTTCAGCCCCGCGTCAATGGCATAGTTGCCGTTGATGACCGCCACATCTACATCCTGGAGGGTGGTGGGCAGCAGGCGGGCCTCCAGCTCCACAATCTTATAGTTGTGGGGGTTCTCCGCAATGTCGCTCGCGGTGGCGGACAGGCCGACGCCCTCCTTGAGCTTGATGAGCCCCTCCTGCTCCAGCAGCAGCAGGGCGCGGGCCTCGTTGGTGCCGTCGTTGGGCACTGCGATCTGGGCCCCGTCGGCCAGCTCCGCCAAGGAGGCCGTCTGGCCGGCATACAGGCCGAAGGGCTCATAGTGGATGCCCGCGGCGCTGACCAGGTGGGTGCCGTGTTCGGCGTTGAACTCGTTCATGTAGGTGATGTGCTGGAAGTAGTTGGCGTCCAGGGACCCGTCCTCCAGGGAGGTGTTGGGGGTGACGTAGTCGTCATATTCCACAATCTCCAGGGTGTAGCCGTCCTGGGCGAGGATGTCCTCCACAACCTCCAGAATCTCCGCATGGGGGGCGGGGGTTGCGCCGACCTTGATGGTCTTGCTGTCACCGCCGCCGCAGGCCGCCAGGGCCAGGGTCAGGGCAATGGCCAGCACAAGTGAGACAATGTTCTTCTTCATTTCCGTTTACTCCTTTTGGTTTCGGTTGGATTGATACGCCGGTCCGTCTTCACAGACCAGGCGGTACCGATGGATTGAATGATCTGGACCAGGATTACCAGCAGGATGACCGCCACATACATAATCAGCAGCTGGTTGCGTCCATAGCCCCGCATGAGGGCCACAGCCCCCAGCCCGCCGCCGCCGATGGCGCCGCTCATGGCCCCATAGCCCAGGATGGTGATGGCGGCATTGGTGGCCCCGTTGATGAGGGAGGGGCGGCACTCCGGCAGCATCACCTTTGTGACGATCTGCCAGGGGGAGCAGCCCATGGCCTGGGCCGCCTCAATGACGCCCCGGTCCATCTCCCGCAGGGAGATCTCCACAATCCGGGCCACATAGGGCCCCGCCGCGACGGTGAGCGGGACAATGGTGGCCACAGTGCCCACGCTGGTGCCGATGATGAGCCGGGACAGGGGCATAATCAGGGCCATCAGAATCAGGAAGGGGATGCTCCGCAGCAGGTTCACCGCAATGTTGAGAACGCGCATCACCGCCCTGTTGAGGGGCCGCACGCCGCCCTCCTCGCCAATGACCAGCAGAATCCCCAGGGGCAGGCCAATGACATAGGCCAGCAGCGTAGCCGCCGCCGGGGCATAAACGGTCTCCCAAATCTGGCCCAGCACCTCCGGGAAGTCCAGCAGATACTCCACCTGGCTAGCGGCCTTGTGAATCCCCCAGCTCTCCAGGAGGGCAATCAGATGTTCAGCCATGGTAGTCGGGCACCTCCTCCACGGTAATGTCCTTCTGGGCGCGGATGTAGGCCAGCGCCTTCTCCGCCCCGTCCTCCGGCAGGCCCAGCAGCATGGTGCCGAAGGCCCGGCCGTCAATATTCCGCGTGTCCGCCCCCAGGATGTTGGCCTTCACGCCGCAGTCAATGGCAAGCGTGGCAATCAGGGGCTGGTAGGATGTGCCGCCGTTGAAGGCCACCCGGATGACCCGGGCCTGGTCCGCCGCGCTGGAGAGGACCTCCAGGGGCACCCCGTCCGGGTACACCAGCCGCCGCCCCGCCTCGCTCCGGGGATTGGCGAAAATTTCCTCCACCGACCCCGTCTCCGCCAGATGGCCGTGATCCAGAATCGCTACCCGGGCGCAGATCTCCTCGATCACCTTCATCTCGTGGGTGATGACCACCACTGTGATGCCCAGCCGCCGGTTGATATCCTGGACCAGCCGCAGGATGTCCCGGGTGGTCTTGGGGTCCAGGGCGGAGGTGGCCTCGTCGCACAGCAGCACCTTCGGATTGGTCGCCAGGGTGCGGGCGATGGCTACCCGCTGCTTCTGCCCGCCGGAGAGCTGGGAGGGGTAGGCCCCCGCCCGGCTGGCAAGGTCCACCACCTCCAGCAGCTCCGCGGCCCGGGCCACCGCCTCCCTGCGGGGGGTCCCCGCCAGCTCCATGGGGAAACAGATATTGTCCAGGGCGGTGCGCTGCATGAGCAGGTTAAAGCTCTGGAAAATCATGCCGATGGATTTCCGGGCCTGGCGCAGCGCCTTCTCCGTCAGGCGGGTCATATCCTGGCCGTCCACGATCACCTCGCCCTCTGTGGGCCGCTCCAGCAGGTTGATGCACCGCACCAGGGTGCTTTTTCCCGCGCCGCTCAGGCCGATCACGCCGAAAATCTCCCCTGATTGGATATCCAGGTTGATGTCCTCCAGGGCGTGGACTTCGTTTTCCCCGCCGCCGAAGCGTTTGCTCAGATGCTTGATCTGTATAATGGGTTCTCCCATTGCCGCCTCTCCTCCCTCTGAAACAAAGAAAAAAGCCGTCCTGATGATCTCTCATCAAGGACGACGCAAAACGCACCGTGTTACCACCTTGTTTTGCCCCCGCCTCGCGGCGGACGGCCTTCGCAGGTACTAGCATACCCTGGCGCTGTAACGGGCGCTCCCGTCGCGGCCTATGCGGCAAAAACCGCAGTCGGTGCGCGGCTCCGAGACCATCTTCAGCTGTGTCCTCCGCGCCCGTTCCCACCATCCGGGCTCTCTGTAGCGTACCGCACCGCTTACTCTTCTCTTCGCTGCCTTTGCTTTGATTATGTTTAGTGTACGACAAAATCCCCTCCGCGTCAACCGGCAGATTTGCCGTAAATATTGAGAAATTCCCACAAAAAATCCGGAGGAATTGAACAAAAACAGGGCGGTCTGCCACCACGGGCTCCCCTGCGGCCTATGACGGGTCTGTGTGGAACGCACACTGCCCGGCCCTTCCCAATGGTAAGGGAGATAGACGTCCCGCCCTGCGGCACTTACGCCATCACTTCTTTGAGTTCAAACCGATTCACCAGATCCTTTAAGACCTGGGCCTGGGTTGACAGCTCCTTGCTGGCCGCTGCGCTCTCCTCGGAAGTGGCGGAGTTGGTCTGCACGACGCTTGAAATCTGATCGATTCCCAGAGTCACCTGGGCAATGGACGCCGCCTGTTCCTGAGATGCCTTAGAAATCTCATGTACCAGCTTTGCCGCTTCCTCGGACGCAACGACAATACGCCCAATGGACAAAGCGGTTTCATTGGCAATGCCCGTCCCCTCCCGCACGGCCTGGACCGTGGCATCGATCAGGGAGGCCGTGTTCTTGGATGCTTCTGCTGATTTGCTTGCCAGATTGCGGACCTCGTCGGCCACCACGGCAAAGCCCTTTCCTGCCGAACCGGCTCTGGCAGCCTCAACGGCCGCATTCAGGGCAAGAATATTCGTCTGAAAAGCGATATCCTCTATGGTCTTGATGATCTTGCTGATCTCGGAGGCAGAATCGTTGATCTGGTTCATTGCCGTCGTCATCTGCTCCATCTGCTCTTTCCCCTGCTCCAGCTCCGCAGCCGTAGTCATCGCCTGTTCGCTGGCCATCTTTGCGTTCTCTGCATTGTTTGCCACATGTCCATGGATTTCATTGATTGTGGCTGCCAGCTCCTCCACAGCGGACGCCTGCTCTGTCGTCCCCTGGGCCAGGGACTGCGCACTGCTGGCCACCTGGTCCGAACCGTTGGCTACCTGTACGGCGCTGGTATCCAACCTCTGCAACGTATCGTTCAGCGTGTGGATGGTATGCTGGAAGGATGCCTTGATGGGGGCAAAGTCTCCCACATAGTCCATGTGCATCTTTGACTGGAGATTCCCTCTGTCGAGCTCCGCCAGGGAGGCGGAGATATCTACGATATAATCCCGCCAGGTCTGCACGGTTTTGAGCAGAGCCCTGGTCAGGTCCCCGATCTCGTCCTCTGCTTTAAAAATATGGACATCATCCTTCAGATTTCCCAGGCTCAGCTCCTTCAGACGCTCAGACGCCTCCTTGATGGGGTCCGACATCTGTTTGGCGATGACGGAGATCACACCGATGCCCACCAAAAAGACAGCCAGGCCGGCAGAGCAGATGATCAGCAGGGACAAGCGGCTGGACCGGTTGCACGCATCCAGCTCATCCTGGATAATCGGCAGCATATCCTCCTCATAGTTCCCCGTCCCAATATACCAGCCATAGGGCTCAAACTTCTGGATAAAGCCTCTTTTGGCCTTGGCCTCCGATTCACCCGGTTTGGCGAAATAGAAATCGATAAACCCTCCCCCCGGCTTATCACCGGCAGCAATGGTGTCCT
The DNA here is from genome assembly GCA_022797115.1 of Oscillospiraceae bacterium. Classification (GTDB taxonomy): domain Bacteria; phylum Bacillota; class Clostridia; order Oscillospirales; family Oscillospiraceae; genus Pelethomonas. Next base: position 12,273 of record JAAWKB010000051.1, on the reverse strand, counting down.
GCACAAAATAATTTCCCTTCTCATCCTTGGACTGGTAGCGGTTGGTGCCTTCCACCTCCGGCTTGATATGTACCGCATTGGTTCCGTCCGCCATATCCGCCCAAAAATAGCCGGACCCGCCATTATATCTGGTGGAACGGACGATATATTTCGCATTTTCCAGGGCCTCAGCCTCTGAGATCAGGCCGGATTGATACTTGTCGTACTCCGCCTGCAACACCCCGACCATGCACTCTACCTGGCTCTGGATGATCTGATCCAGCTTTTCCTTCTCAGCGGCAATCACGTTGTTATATGCAAACCGCAAGGATACATTGGACAGCAGCGACAACAAAAACACGGCTAAAAAGGTAAGGATACCCATACTTAAAATTAATTTTCCGCGCAGCTTCAGTTTGGTTTTGATTTTCATTGTAAAAACTCCTCTCCCACTCTAACACTCCACATTTGAAATTCTTATGTAAACTTCCCGGGATATTTTTTGGAACACGCAGACCAAAAAAACAGGAGGCGGCAGGGTTTGCAGGTATTTTGATCTGTGCTATCTGGAAAATAAACCAGGACATTTGCATCCGACACGCAGTAGCTTTTATTATACTCCATAATATCCAAAAAGTCTATAGCATATTCTACTCTAATTATTCTTTTTCACCAAAAATCTTTTTTCCCCGATTTTTGGTTTGCCGCATATCTACTGACAACGCTTGTAAAAAGCCGCCCCCTCCTGCTCTACGGCAAGGAAGGGACAGCTTGCGCTTTATACAGATGTTTTCAGCGGATGGAACAGGACAAGTTCTCCAGTTATAACCAAACGGGGAATTACTTGACCGTCTCGCCGCGGGCCTTTTTCTCCTCGATCTCCCGCAGGGCGTCCTTATGGGAGAGGTTGACGCGGCCCTTCTCGTCGATCTCCGTGACCTTGACCCACATCATATCGCCGATCTTGCACACATCCTCCACCTTCTCTACCCGCCGGTTGGCCAGCTTGGAGATGTGGACGAGGCCGTCCTTGCCGGGGGCCAGTTCCACGAACGCGCCGAACTGCATCAGGCGGACGACGCGGCCATAATAGAGGGAGCCCACCTCGGGGACAAAGACAATGGCGTCAATAGCGGCCTTGGCGGCGTCGCAGGAGGCGGCGTCGGGAGAGGCAATATGGATGGTGCCGTCATCCTCAATATCGATCTTCGCGCCGGTATCGGCGACGATCTTCTGGATGACAGAGCCGCCCTTGCCGATGACGTCCCGGATGTTGTCGGGATCGATGTGCATGGTAATCATCTTGGGGGCCCACTGGCTGACCTCCTTGCGGGGCGCAGGGATGCAGGGCAGCATGATCTGGTCAAGGATCTCGCACCGGGCGTCGTAGGTGATGTCCAGGGCGTTCTTGATGATCTCCATGGTCAGGCCGTCGTTTTTCAGATCCATCTGGATGGCAGTGATGCCCTTCTTGGTGCCGCCCACCTTGAAGTCCATCTCGCCGTGGAAGTCCTCCACGCCCTGGATATCAATAAAGGTGGTGAAGGAGCCGTCGTCGTCCTGGATGAGGCCGCAGGAGATGCCGGCTACAGGGGCCTTGATGGGCACGCCGGCATCCATCAGCGCCAGGGTGCTGCCGCAGATGGAGCCCTGGGAGGTGGAGCCGTTGGACGAGACCACCTCGCTGACCACGCGGATGGCGTAGGGGAACTCATCCTCGCTGGGCAGCACGGGCAGCAGGGCCCGCTCCGCCAGGGCGCCGTGGCCGATCTCCCGCCGGCCGGGGCTGCGGGAGGGCTTGGCCTCACCGACAGAGTAGCCGGGGAAATTGTAGTGGTGCATATACCGCTTGGTCTCCTCGGGCCAGATGGTGTCCAGCTTCTGGGCAGCGGACATGGTGTCCAGGGTACACACACTGAGCACCTGGGTCTGGCCGCGGGTGAAGAGGCCGGAGCCGTGGACCCGGGGCAGTATGCCTACCTCCGCGCCCAAGGGGCGGATCTCGTTCTTCTGGCGGCCGTCCACCCGGTGGCCCTCCAGCAGCCAGGCCTTGACGATCTTCTTCTGAAACTTGTAGGTGAACTCCTCCAGGTACTTGTCCATGTCGGGGTACTCCTCCAGATACAGCTCATGCCAGCGGTCAATGAGCTTGTTCCAGCGGGACTCCCGGACGTTCTTGTCGTCGGTGTCCATAGCGGCCTTGGCCTCGTCCATGGTGGCGGCGACGATCTTGTCGAAGAGCTCCTGGTTGAAATCGGCGTGGGGGTAGTCGAACTTCTCCTTGCCGATCTCGGCTACCATCTGGTTGATGAGGGCCACCTGCTTCTGGTTCTCGTTGTGGGCCAGCTGGATGGCCTCGAACATCACGTCATTGGGGATCTCGTTGGCCCCGGCCTCGATCATGACCACCTTCTTGCCGGTGGAGACCACGGTGACATCCAGGTCGGAGACCTCCGCCTGCTCGCGGGTGGGGTTGACCACCAGCTTGCCGTCCACACAGCCGATCTTCAGCGCGCCTACAGGCCCGTTCCAGGGGATATCGGAGATGGCCAGGGCGGCAGAGGTGCCGATGAGGGCGGCGATCTCCGGAGAGCAGTCGTGATCCACGCTCATGACGGTGGCCATGATGGCCACGTCATTGCGGAAGTCGCCGGGGAACAGGGGGCGGATAGGCCGGTCAATGACGCGGCTGGTGAGGATTCCCTTCTCGCCGGGGCGGCCCTCCCGGCGCATGAAGGAGCCGGGGATGCGGCCGACGGAATACATCTTCTCCTCAAAGTCCACGCTCAGGGGGAAGAAGTCGATGCCATCCCGGGGACGGGCGGAGGCGGTAGCTGTGACCAGCACGGTGGTCTCGCCGTATGTCACCAGCACGGCGGCATTGGCCAGCTCCGCCAGCTTGCCGGTCTCCAGGGTGAGGGGCCGGCCGGCCAGGTCCATGGTATATTTGCGGTAGTTAGGGAACTGCTTCTTCGTGATAATTGTTGACATCATGCGTACTCCTTTTGGGATTCGATTGTGAAGGGGTGGGGACGCCATCGGGCTTCGCTCAACAGCCGTCCCGGCAGCGGCGTGTCGCGCTGCTGCCCAGGAGCCGCCTTTTAGCACTTGATCTCACCTCCGCCGGTCCCGGCCGGAAACAAGATCAACTGCTAAAGGGCACAGCCCCTGGCCCGCAGGTACGGGCCGGCCAGGGAGGAAGGGAAAGACGGGGAAAAGGGCCCAGCCCTTCTCCCCGCACAGTTCACTTACTTACGGATACCCAGCTTGGCGATGAGGGCGCGATAACGCTCGATATCCTTCTTGGCCAGATAGTCCAAGAGGCTGCGGCGCTTGCCGATCATCTTATACAGGCCGCGGCGGCTGTGGTTGTCGTGGGCATGGATTTTCAGATGCTCAGTGAGCTGGTTGATGCGCTCAGTGAGGATGGCCACCTGCACCTCGGGGGAGCCGGTGTCCGTGGGATGGGTGCGGTTGGATTCGATAATGGAGGTCTTCTGGTCTTTCTGCATCATAGTTGGTTTCCACCTTTTCTATAAATTCTCCGCATGCTGCGCCGGGGCAGGTGACGCCCGGCGGCGAAGCAGGGGAACGCGCGGCTTCACGTCTGCCGCGTACCACGCTACTATATCACAGTCAATTCCTATTGTAAAGAAAAATTTCGGGAATTATTCATACAAATTTCCCGTCAATATACCGGAAACGCGCGGCCCGCTTTCATGCCCTCCCCACAGTTGCCAAATACGCCGGGGCGTGGTACAATATCCCAGTAAATCGGGGAAGGGAGGGCTGCCCGATGCTCAAGCGGGCCTATGTGGAGATCACCAACGTCTGTAACCTGCACTGCGCTTTCTGCCCGGGCACCCGCCGCCCGGCGCGGTTCATGGCCCCGGAGGAATTCCGCACCGCTGCCCGGCGGCTGCGCCCCCACGTATCCTATCTCTACCTCCACGTCATGGGGGAGCCGCTGCTCCACCCCCAGTTGGGGGAGCTGCTGGAGCTCGCGGCGGCGGATCGGTTCCAGGTGTGCCTGACCACCAACGGCGTGCTGCTCACCGAGCGGTCGCCGCTGCTGCTGGCCGCGCCGGCCCTGTATAAGGCCAGCATATCCCTTCACAGCGCCGAGGCCAACGGCGCGGGGGAACTGGAGGGCTATCTGGAGGGGGCCTGGGGCTACGCCCTGCCTGCCTCCCGGTCCGGGACCATCTGCGCCCTGCGGCTATGGAACGGCGGCGGGGCACAGGCGCGAAACGGAGAAATCCTGGCCTTCCTGGCGGACAAGCTGGGCCGCCATCCCCTGGACTGCCCCCAGCCCCGCCCCGGCAGCTGGCGGCTGGGTGAGCGGCTGTACCTGGAGCAGGCAGAGCAGTTCGACTGGCCGGACCTGGAGGCCCCGGAGCGGGGGACCCGCTTCTGCCTAGGCCTGCGGGACCAGATCGCGGTGCTGGCGGACGGCACGGCGGTCCCCTGCTGCCTGGACCATGAGGGGGACATCCCCCTAGGGAACCTGTTGGAGCAGGAGCTGGACGAAATTCTCTCCAGCCCCCGGGCGCGGGCGGTCTGCGACGGCTTCTCCCAGGGGAAGCCCAGCGAGGCCCTATGCCGCCGCTGTGGGTTTGCCGCACGGTTTGGATAGGCGGTACCGGTATGGGTGATACTGTATATCCCCTGCACCCTTCGTGTTGATGGTTTTAAGGAGACGCATGACAGAGCAGCAAAGATTGAACGCCATGGCCGCGCCCCTGCTGGCCTGGTACGGCGAACACAAGCGCACCCTCCCCTGGCGGGGGACGCGGGACCCCTACCGGGTGTGGGTATCGGAAATCATGCTCCAGCAGACCCGGGTGGCGGCAGTCCTGCCCTACTACCAGCGGTGGATGGACGAGCTGCCCACGGTGGAGGCCTTGGCGGCTGTGGATGAGGAACGGCTGATGAAGCTCTGGCAGGGCCTGGGCTACTACAGCCGGGCCAGGAACCTGCAAAAAGCGGCGAAAATCATCGCGGCCGCCGGCGCATTCCCGGAGAGCTATGAGGCGCTGCTGGGCCTGCCCGGCGTGGGAGAGTACACCGCCGGGGCGGTGGCCTCCATCGCCTTTGGCCAGCCGGTCCCGGCGGTGGATGGGAATGTGCTGCGGGTGGCCGCCCGGGTGGCGGAGCTCCGGGAGGACATTATGGACGCCAAGGCACGCAGGCGCATCCGGGGGCTGATGGAGGGGGCTGTCCCGCCAGACCGGCCGGGGGCCTACAACCAGGCGCTGATGGACCTTGGCGCGACGGTGTGCCTGCCCAACGGCCAGCCGCTGTGCCCGCAGTGCCCCTTGGCGGGGCTGTGCGAGGCCAACCGGCTGGGCTGTCAGGATGAGCTGCCGGTCCGGAAAAAGAAAGCGGGCCGCCGCCGGGAGGAAATGACGGTCTACCTCCTGGTACGCGACGGCCGCATTGCCGTGCGCCGCCGGGAGGACCAGGGGCTGCTGGCAGGGCTGTGGGAATTCCCCCATGTGCCCGGCACACTGGACGAGGCCGCCGCAGGCGGACCGGTGGCCCAGTGGGGCCTGACGGCCCTGGAGTGGCAGAAAACCCTCCGGGCAAAGCATATCTTCACCCATGTGGAGTGGCACATGACCGGCTATGTCCTCACGGTGCGGGGCGGCTGCCCGGCCCTCGCCTGGGTGGACCGGGCGGAGCTGGAGGGGCTGGCCGTGCCGTCAGCCTTTGGGAAATATCTACAGGAGGCATTTACCTGCCTTCCGGGGGGCTCGCCGCCCCGGGAGGGATAAAATTCTAGTGTTTTAGGAGAAGACAACAGATGGCACAGCTCTATTTCAAGTACGGGGCCATGGGCTCCAGCAAGACCGCCAACGCCCTGATGGCCCATTTCAACTACCAGGAGCGGGGGCAGGAGGCCCTGCTGGTCAAGCCCCAGCTGGATCAGAGGGACGGGGATCACATCGTCCGCTCCCGCATCGGCCTGACCAACCCGTGTATCTACTTCCACGAGATGCGGGCCATGGCCGATGCGGCGCTGCAGCAGTACGCCTGCATCATCGTGGACGAGGCCCAATTCCTTACCAAGGATGAGGTCCGCTACCTGGTCCATCTGGTGGACGACTGCGGCATCCCCGTCATGTGCTACGGCCTGCGGGCGGACTTTAAGGGGGACCTGTTTGAGGGCAGCCGCGAGCTGCTGATTATGGCGGATAAGCTGGAGGAGGTCAAGACCATCTGCTGGTGCGGCAAGAAGGCCACCTTCAACGCCCGCTTTGACGCCCAGGGCCGCGTCCTCAAGGAGGGCGCTCAGGTGGTGCTGGGGGCCAATGACCAGTATATCGGCCTGTGCCGCCGCCACTGGATGGGCAACGATTTGGGGCCGGATTTCAATTTGCACGGCACAGGAGATTGACAGCACAGCGCCCCGGAACCCAACGGTTCCGGGGCGCTTGCTGTATCCATTGCGTATGGCCTGCCCTCACGGGACAAAGCCCTCAAAGATGGGGGTGACACCCTCCCGCTCCAGCGTCTCCAGCGTCTGCCGGTCCCGGATGGTCCAGGCCACCTCATGGACGCCGTAGAGCCGCTTCATCAGCCGCAGGCTGGGGCGGGCGCGGTCCTTGCAGTTGTAGGCGATGAAGTCGGGCCGGGTAAACACGGACGTCAGCAGGCACGTCATGGCGGCCCGCGCCAGCCAGGGGAGGCCGGGCACCTCGCTCCCACGCAGGAAATTCTGGCTGAGCTGCCCCCGTAAAACCTCCGGGTACCGCTGCCGCAGCCGCAGCAGGACAGCGGGGTGGAAGGATTCGATGCAGTATGTCCCCTGCCAGCCCGCCAGCTGGGCCATCACCGCGTCGGTGAGGGCGGCGGCGTTGCCCCGCTCCGCCTTCAGCTCGATGACCAGGGGCGGCCCGCCCGCGAAAACCGCCAGCACCTCCCCCAGCAGGGGGATGGCCTCCCCCGAGCCTAGGAGGGGGTAGCTGTCCAGCTCCGCCGCCGTCAGGTCCTCAATCGCCGCCCGTTTGCCGCAGACCCGCTCCAGGCTGCTGTCATGGACAACCGCCAGCGCGCCGTCCGCCATCAGGTGGACGTCCAGCTCCGCGCCAAGGCCCCGCTCCGCCGCCGCGCGGAAGGCGGACAGGGAGTTTTCCGGACGGCTGGCGTCATGGAGGCCCCGGTGGGCATACCGGGCCCGGCCGATGGCCTCCCAGCCGGGCTGGCCCCGGCGGGGGAGCAGCAGCAGGCACCAGAGCGCCAGCAGCGCGGCTGCTATGCAGACAACGGCCAGCAAACCCCACCGCCTCCCCTCTTCCTGTCAGTCACGTTATCTGACCGCGATGGCCTCGATCTCCACCAGCGCGTCCTTGGGCAGGCGGGCAACCTCCACCGCACTGCGGGCGGGGGGCTCGCTGGGGAAGAAGGTGGCGTAGACCTCGTTCATGGCGGCAAAGTCATTCATATCCTTGAGGAACACCGTGGTCTTGACGATATTCTCCATGGTGAGCCCCGCCCCGGCCAGGACGGCCTTGACATTCTCCAGGGACTGGCGGGTCTGGCCCGCAACGCCGCCCTCGGCAAAGGCGCCGGTAGCGGGGTCGATGGGCAACTGGCCGGAGGTGATGACGACGCTGCCGCCGTCAATCCCCTGGGAGTAGGGACCGATGGCCGCAGGGGCGGCAGTGGTTGCAATGATCTTCTTCATGAAAAGATCCTCCTTCAATGTAAGATACCTCCATTTTACCAGTATCCCGCCGAAAGGTCAACCTCATCCAGCGGGCGCGGGGCAACCCGGCCTCCCCTTTTCAGGTTGGCCGCTTTGAAACGCGACCGCCCGGTAAATTCCAATCTGTCTGTGCCGGAGACGCAAGGGCCTAATCAATCATCCGCAAGCCCATGCGCCTGCTTATACTCCGCAATCAGCCCATCCAGCTTGGCCTGTGCGTACTGATGGGCGTTCGCATCTATTTCCTCTATATTTTTCACACCGCCATGAGCGGCTAACGCATAGGGATCGTTGAGCGCAATGTTGCTCCCCCAGAGGATCGCCCGTTCCTGGCGGAAAGCCCAATCCCGCTCAGCTTTGGACATATCCGACCGAAAGAAGGGGGACTGTCCAAAGGGCGAGCTGGCATCGAATACATACTTCTGGAGTATGTGGTTATAGGGGTCTTTATAGGACATGCTTTCCTTGTGGGCATCGGCGTAGTAGTCCCTTATCTGCGTCTCCATCTCCTGGTATTGCCGGACAATGCCCTCCACAAAGGCTGCGCCATATATCTTCCCGTCCGGATCTACCTTTCTTCTCAGATTGGCCTCCTGATCGACCTCCAGCTTACCGCTCATCTCCTTGAGCGTCTGGCGAATGGTTTCCAGCTGCTCCTTGGGGATGATACTGGTCTGCATTTCGGAGATCTCCCCAGGCTTGCCCTCCCACTTATCGATCTTGATTCCGAGGGATACGCCTTCCTGCTTTTCCCCGGCTGTGGGGATTTCCCCCTCCGGCTTTGTTTCCGCCTTGACGAAAGCCGGATATGCAGCGCGGGATACATCGGGCCGGATACCTATGTCCATGTAAAAACCTCCCATCTGTTTTTACTTTTTTATCGGCAAACAGGGCGCCATGGATAAGATTTCCGCTTTATACAAATTTTCCGTTATCTCAAAAGGGGCAGCGTCGTTATGCACTTGACACGCCTGGCCCTGCCGCAGTATGATAGCAAAAACAGGAGAAAAAGGGGAGAAGGATATGTTTACCGGATACAGCAGCGAAACGCTGGACTTCCTGTGGGGCATCCGCCTCAACAACGACCGCACCTGGTTTACCGCCCACAAGCAGGCGTATATGCAGCACCTCTACCAGCCCACCCTGGAGCTGGGGCGGGAGGTCTACGACCGCTTTATGGAGAAGTTCCCCAAGCTGGGGCTGAACCTCCATGTCTGCCGGATCTACCGGGACGCGCGGCGGCTCCACGGCCAGGGGCCCTACAAGGACCACCTCTGGCTGACAATCCGGCCGGAGAACGATATCTGGTCCCACCAGCCGGTATTCTGGTTCGAGATCACCCCGGAGGGATGGAGCCATGGCGTGGGGTTCTGGAACGCCGCGCCCCAAACCCTGGCGTCCATGCGCAAGGATATGGACGAGAACCCCAAGCGCCTGGAAAAGCTGGTCCGCCGCATGAACAAGGACGGCCGTTTCCAGGTCCAGGGCCGGGACTATGCCCGGAAAAAGGGGGAGAGCACGCCCCTGCTGGCCTCCTGGTACAATAAAAAGGAGATCTCTGTGGGCTGTGAGCGGCCCTTTGACGAGCTGCTGTATTCCCCGGAGCTGGCGGATGCGCTGGTTGATGGCTTTACTTTTTTAGAGCCCTGCTACCAGTATTTCCAGTCCTTCTGCAAAAACGGGCTGGAGGATCTGAAATAACAGATCCTCCAGCGCCGGTTTATTTCTTCCGTTTCCTGGCATAGAACCAGGCCAGCAGGGCGGCGGTCACTGCCGCCGCCGCACCCACCAGGAGATAGGGGGCATAGCCTGCGGCTGGCAGCACCGGCTTCTGCGCCGGGGTCAGCTGGACCTGCTCCACCTGCCGGAGGGGGAAATCCGTGCCGTCCGGATCGTCCAGGCAGAACCAGCCGTCCAGATGGCCGTACATGTAGCTCACAAATCCCCAGGTGCGGCCAGCCTCATCCGTGAACACCGACTGGATATAGCTCCTGTCGTCCGCTGTGCCGGTCAGGTTGCCGATCACATCCGCCCCCCAGTCGGAGAGCTGGAACGTCTGCATCACCTCCGGCGCGCCGGGGTATGCAAAGAAATTCACGCAGGCATCCGTGCCGCTGTAGCCTGCGAACTCGCCGGCATAGTCCTGGATTTGCCCGGCGTACTCCTCCTGGAAGCTGCGGTAATCGTAGATCTGCGCCAGCTCCGCCAGTTCCACCCAGCCGGAAATCTCCTGCCCATCCACCTGCCGGCTGGTGAGGCCCCAGCCCTGGTAGGTATAGCCAATCCATAACCGCTCGCCATTCTCATACTGGGCGATCACGGCGCTGCCGCCGGGGGCATCCCAGAGGGTGACAAAGCCCGCTTCACCGTTGGCGAGGTAGCCCCGATCCTCGTACTGGCAGCTTCCCCGGTGCTGCTCAAAAAAGTGGTTGCTGTGCGGCTCCCACATGAGGTCCGCCCGCGCTGGGACCGTCAGGGCCAGCGCCGCCGCCAGCGCCAGCAGGAACATATACATTCGCTTCATTTCAGGTGCCTCCTTCGGTAATCATTCTTTTTCTTGAAAGAAAAAGAATCAAAAAGAACTTAAAACAGGTTGACCTCCCCAGCCGCCCATAGCTTAGAAGGAAAGAGGGGGAAACAGGCTTATTACGCATCCAGTTCCATAGGAGAACGCATTGGCCAGCAGGGAGAAGAGGAACGGCCGCCGCACCTGCTCGGAGAAGGCCCGGTAGCACCACCACTCCACTGCCACGGCGCCGCACTCCAGCACGGCGGCGGCCAGGACGGGGCTCCAGTGCCGCAGGCCCACCGCTGTATGGTAGAGCAGCACCACCGTTGGGTTGGTCAGGCAGTTTACCAGGGCCACCAATGTCAGTTCCCGCCGTCCCCGGAGGCCCCACAGCAGGGCGAAGCCCTCCTCCAGCAGCAGCGTGAGGAGCAGGGACACGGCCAACACAATCAGCATCGCGCCGCCCTCATCCCCAGGGGACCCCACAGCAGGGCCAAGCTCACCAGGGCCGCGGCCGCATAGGCCCACGGGCCGGCCAATAGGCTGGGCCAGCCCAAAAAGGAGGGGAGAAACCCCAGGAACAGGGCAAACGTCAGCAGGCCGAAGGTAAAGCCTTTAGCGCCTGGCATGGCCTGGGCCGCCGCCCAGAGGGTGACGGGCATGGTCATATTGAAAAGGAATACGGCCAAAACTCCAGGCAGCGGCAGGGCGGACAGCAGGTACAACACCCCCGCGGCCCCCAGGCTCCAGAGGGACGACCGCCTGGGGCCCAATATGTCCATGGCGAAGCCCCCGGCTGTCTTGCCCAGCACCAGGGCCAAGGTGAGCAGCAGGGCTCCCTCATCCCTCCAGGGGAAGGACTGGTTCATGCCCATATAGGAGCGCAGTACCACCACCAGGAACAGCGGCAGCAGGACACCGTATCCGCTGGTGGCAGATAAGTCCAGGGGGGCATTGCGGGGGGCAGGCCGCCGCCGGTACAGCCACGCGATCGCCGCCCCCAGCGTGAGAAGTCCTGCCGGGGCCAGCCAGAACGCAGGGGCGCTCCCTCTGCCCCAGGCGGAGCCGATGTACAGCCCCAGCGCACCAGGGGAGACAAAGACACCGAGGGAGGCGGCACGCCGTTCACTGCTGTTAAGGACGTCCATACCGCCGCCCAGGTGGAAGAGGGCGTTCCCTACCCCGGCTGCAACGGCGGCGGGGAGGGGCTGGGGGATGAGGAAGGCCAGGGCCGTCAGGAGGCAGCCGCCGCCAGCGGTAAGGCCGTTCCGGTTCCACTGGCCGGCCAGCAGGCCCAGGGGCATTTGCAGGGCAAAGGCACAAAAGTTATAGAGCAGCAGGCACAGCGAGAAGGAGGGGGCGTCTGCCATGGTTCGGAAGACCAGGAATGCGCAGCTCAAATCCACCCAAAAGTGGGACAGGCTGTAGAGGGCCAGCAGGGATTTTTTGATAGGAATCACCCCTTTCACTTTCTTAGACGAAATCGGGAGGAAAATGTGCCCGCATTTTGAGTAGGGATTATCAAATTTTGAAAGCAGCGCCGTCCTCTCACACCGGGGGATTTTTGTTGTATTTTGTCGGATGTTGTGATAATCTGGAAACAGGAAAGCACTGCTTTCAGCGTTGCCTGTAACGGTAGGCGGTTGGCCCCTCCATCCCGGAGGGGGACTTCTTGCCCCCTCCCACGAAAGGAAGGGGATGCCAATGTTGACATATTCAGAGCTGTTTCAGTTCTGCCTCGTGCTCATCGGCATTGTGAACTTGGTCATCCAGGTTCACAACAGCAAAAAGAAGTAACCGCCCCTGCCCCCACAGCACGGCGGTTACTTCTGTAAACAGAGGGGGCTGACCGTCTACCGGCAACGCCCTTTCTATAATCTTAGTATAACTGTCTGATTTTATTTTGTCAACCCCCAGCCTTTCTGCTGGGGATTTTTGTTGCATTTTGTCGGATATTGTGATAATCTGAAAACAGGAAAGCACTGCTTTCAGCGTTGCCTGTAACGGTAGGCGGTTGGCCCCTCCATCCCGGAGGGGGACTTCTTGCCCCCTCCCAGGAAAGGAGGGGGATGCC
>JAAWKB010000050.1 GCA_022797115.1 Oscillospiraceae bacterium | reverse complement strand
GTGGGCACCATGTTCTGCCGCCCCTGGGCGAAGCCCCGGTAGGCGCACATGACGGACACGCACACCACTGAGACGCCCAGGGCCTTGATGGGCCAGTAGGCCAGGGAGTTGTGGACCGCCTGGGCCAGCGGCGCGGTAAACAGCAGCATGGCCGCGCTGCCGGCCACGCCCAGCACCGCGAAGAGGCCCATAGCGGTGTTGAAGCAGCGGCGCAGCTGGGTCCGGCGGCCCGTGGCGTCTGCTTCGCTGATGAGCTTGGACAGAGCCAGGGGCAGGCCGGCGGTGGACAGGGTGAGCAGGAAGGCGTAGATATTGTAGGCGCTCATGAAGTGGGTGACGCCCTCGTCGCCCAGGATGTTGTTCAGGGGGATTTTGTAGAGCGCGCCGCAGATTTTGACAAATACGGTGGAGATGGCCATCACCGTGACGCCGCCCATAAAGGACTGCTTTTTTTCTCTGGACATGGATTACCCTCTTTTATTGGTCAGGATGCAGGGGCGGACAGACCCGCCGGTGGTACAGTATACGCACCTGGGGGCGGGATCCATTCTTCTTTCCCGGACAAAAAGCCGCTACGCCCGGCTCAGCGGCTGGCCGCAGTTGTGGCAGTAGACGTTGCCCCCGCCATTCTCCGCGCCGCAGGCCCCGCACAGGAGGAGCCCCCGCAAAAGCTTGAGCTGCTGCTGGTGGCCCTCCAGCTCCTCATACAGGCCGTCCACGTACTCCAGGATCTCCTGCACGGCCTGGCTGTCAGAGGGCGTACCCCGGTGGGTGGCGTAGATCAGCTCGCCCACCGCCTGCATCTGGAGGTCAATTTCCTCCTGGAGATCACTTACAGCCTGATTCAGCTTCGCGCAGGCCAGCGCGTCCCCGGCCCGCTGGCCCGCCAGCTCCGCACCGGAGCGGGCGGCCTCGGAGACGTCCAGCGCGGCGTCCCTCGTCCGGCGCAGCAGCCGGTTCCACCCCTTTTTTTCCCAAATAAACTCCATGTCCATCCCCCCATCAGTCGTCATAGATGCCGCCGCCGATAAACTCCCGGATCAGGGAATCAGGGGCCACGTACTTCTCGTCCAGCACCTCAAACTTGGGATAGGCCCCCACCAGATGGGCCACCTCCTCATACCGCTCCATATCCGGGGAGACGTGCAGCTGCTTGAACAGGGGCTCGGCAAAGGCCCGCACGGCGTTGACCTCGTAGGGCAGGGAGCTGTCAAACATGATGGTGGCGTTGTCCTTGAAGGGGGAGATGTACAGCTTCTCGCCCCGGCGGACGTTGGCCCACATCTTGATGGTGACGTCCGGCTCCCAGGCGCGGAACTTGGCGTCCCGGACCGTGCGGCGGGCCAGGCGCATCCAGGTGCCCTTGAACACCACCTCCCCCGCGCTGTCCGTCACGTCGGACCGGGCGGAGATGTACACCTTGGCGGCATTGGGGTTCTTGCCGGTGATGATGTCGTTGAGGGCGTGGATGCCCTCGAAGATGGCGATCTCGTCGCTGCCCAGCTGGAGGGGATGGCTCTTGATGGCCGAGCGCATCTGCCGGGCAAACTCAAACTTGGGGATGAGGATCTTCTCCCCCCGGTCCAGCAGCCGGAAATGCTTGTTGAGCAGATCCATGTCCAGCAGGAAGGGGGATTCGTAGTCGATGTCCCCGTCCCGGTTCCGGGGGCAGGTCTCCGGGTCCAGGGTCTGGAAGTAGTTGTCCATAGCGACGGCGTGGGAGTGGATGCCCAGCTCCTCCAGCTTGGCCTGGATCTTCTTGGCCGTGGTGGTCTTGCCGCTGCCGGAGGGGCCGCTGAGCAGGACAATCCGGGATTTTGACTGGTTGTCTGCGATCTGGCGGGCTGCGGCCTCAATCTTCTGGTTGTAGGCCGCGTCGCACTCCTGGGCGAAGCCCTGGGGGTCGGAATGGATGGCATCGTTGATCTGTGTGAGGGAATAGGCCATGTTGCGCACTCCTTTCTTACTTCTCCAATGGGTTTCTCATCTGCTCATAAAAACACCGGAACGCCTGCTGGTTGGCCAGCCGCTTCTCCGGCCGCTGGATATACTCCTGGGGGAATTTCAGGTTGAACACCCGCTCGATCCGGCCCCGGGCCGGGTCCACCATCTTGGTGGAGCCCCCCGCGCCCAGGCTCAGGATGCTGTGGAGCTCCTCCATGATATAGATATTATACCAGCCGGTCCCGCCGGGGCGGCACCAGCCCACATTCTCAAAGCTGCCGGACATGTATTTCTGCCGGTAGAGGTAGTAGGGATCGAACCCCGCCCCCCGCAGGGTGGGGTCCGCGTAGTCCAGCATGGCCGCAACCTCCCCCTCCGGCGGGATGTGGGACCCCTCCAGGGTGATGCGGCTGCCCTTCTTGAGGCTGAGGGTATGGATGGTGATGTTGTCTGTGCCGAAGGCGATCACCTCGTCCAGGGTCCTGCGGAACCCCTCCGCCGTGTCCTCGGGCAGGCCGGCGATCAGGTCCATGTTCACATGGGGGAAGCCCGCCCGGCCCACCAGCTCCATAGCGGAGCGGATATCGTCCGCGCTGTGGCGGCGGCCGATGGCGGCCAGCACCGCGTCGGACATGCTCTGGGGGTTGACGCTGACGCGGGTGACGCCGCAGCGGCGCAGCGCCTCCAGCTTCTCCGCCGTGATGGTGTCGGGGCGCCCGGCCTCCACGGTGCTCTCCACCGCGCTGTCCAGGCGGAAGCGCGAATGCAGCCGCTCCAGAAGCCGTTCCATCTGCCCCGCCGTCAGGGTGGTGGGGGTGCCGCCGCCCATATAGAAGGACCGCACCCGCAGACCTAACGCATCGACCATGGCGGCCGCGCCGTCGATCTCCTCCAGCAGGGCCTCCAGATAGGGCTCTACCAGATGGAAGGACTTCTCCACGCTGTTGCTGACAAAGCTGCAATAGGCGCAGCGGGTGGGACAGAAGGGGATGCCCACATAGAGGGAGATCTCATCGGGAGCCAGGGCCTGCCGGGCCTCCAGCCCCGTCTGAGCGCACTGGAGGCACAGGCGGCGGCGGGAGGGGGTGACAAAGTAGGTGTCCCGCAGGATGCGGTCCGCCTCCCGGAGGCTGCGGCCCTCCTCCAGCAGCTGCCCGGCCAGCTTGGCTGGCCGGATGCCGGTGAGGGCCCCCCAGGCGGGGGACACGCCGGTGAGCTCCCTGGCGGCCTTGAAGAAGCTCAGCTTCACAATCCGTTGGAGCAGGCGTTCCCGCCCATATTCATCCTGTATGCCGGATACATCCGCCCGGGAGAGGCCCCTGGCGGTGCGGCCCTCCACAGACAGCTCTGTCACAGCGGTGTGGTACCGCCGCCCGGCGGAGAGCGTCACCCGGGCTGTATTCTTGCCGCCGCCCTCATAGACGGGGCGCTCCTGGGGGAAAAAGGCCAGCAGGCTCTGCTCCACGGCGTAGCGGTAGTCGTGGCCCTGGAATATCAGCTTCATACGCCCATCGCCTGGCGCAGGTGGGGGTTGGTCCGGCGTTCCCGCTCCAGGGTGGAGAGGGGGCCGTGGCCGGGGCAGACCTTGTAGTCCCCCTCCAGCCGCCCCAGACGGCCCAGGGAGCCCATCAGCGTCTCATAGTCCCCGCCAGTCAGATCCCACCGTCCGCAGGACCCGGCAAACAGGGTGTCGCCGCAGAGCATCACATCCTCCGCCAGCAGCGTCACCGACCCGGCGGAGTGGCCGGGGGTGTGGAGGACCTGGACGCTGAGGGCGCCAACGTTCAGCAGAGCCCCGTCCTCCCAGCAGTTGAAGCCGCAGGGCAGGGGCGGGAAGAGGCGGGCGTCATCCTCCCGGACGTCGCCCCGGTGGAGATAGACCGCCAGGCCGGGGGATGGGGCGGCCTCCACCAGCGCGCCCACCTCCTTGACATGGTCATAGTGGCCGTGGGTGAGGAATATTTTTTCTAATTTGAGGCCGCTGCGCTCCACCATGGCCCGCACCGCCTCCAGCGACCCGCCGGGGTCCACCAGGGCGCAGACCTTCTCTGCTTCGTCCCCAATGAGGTAGCAGTTGGTGGTATAGGGCATGGTCTCCAGCAGATCAAATATCATGGCAGGCTCCTTCCATTTTTGAAACGTCACTCATCTTTTCCATTGCGGTAGCGGCGGAACTGGATAAAAAATGCGGAGACCCAGAGAACCGCACATAGGAACTGCAAGAATCCCAGCTGCCCGCCATGGCGAAGCGTCATCACGCAGTGGGCAATCCACACGAGGGCCGTCAGTCCATACAGCACGGGCACAGCCGCACTTGTTTTCCTTGGCTTCATACAACCTCCTATTTCTCCGTGTCAAACAGGATGGTGACGGGCCCGTCATTGACGGACGCCACCTGCATATCCGCGCCGAACTCGCCGTGCTCCACGGCGAACCCCCGCTCCCGGCAGCGGGCTATGAACCGCTCATAGAGGGGGATAGCCAGCTCCGGCTTGGCCGCGCCGGAGAAGCCGGGGCGGCGGCTGGAGGTGTCGGCGTAGAGGGTGAACTGGGAGACTACCAGCAGCCCCCCGCCCACCTGCTCCAGGTTCCGGTTCATCTTCCCGTTTTCATCCTCGAACACCCGCAGGTTGCAGATCTTGTCCGCTAGCTTGCAGGCGGTTTCCTCCGTATCGTTGGGGCCGACGCCCAGCAGCACCAGGTATCCCTGGCCAATCTCCCCGTTCACCCGTCCCGCAATGGAGACCGATGCCGAACGGACCCGCGTGACCACAGCTCTCATGGTATTACAGTCCTTTTTGTCATCATATTACAAATAAATACATTTCTTTATCAGCCGGCCGGCCGGCCCACCTTCATCACGCCGGAGATCTGATGGATCTTGCGCATCACCTGGTCGAGGTGGGCGGCGTTGGAGACGGAGATGGCGATATGGAAAATGGCAAAGCCGTCGGTCGTGATGTGGGAATTCAGGCTGGTGACGCTCACCTTGCAGGAGCTCAGGGCTGTGGAGATATCCACCAGCAGATTGTTGCGGTCCTTGCAGACCACCTCCAGGGAGGTGGTGTAGGACTCATAAACGTCGTCGCTCCAAGTAACCTTGATCCACCGCCCCTGTTCGGCGGCAGTGCGGCGGTCGGGGTCCGCGTTGGGGCAGTCCTTGCGGTGGACGGACACGCCGTAGCCGCGGGTAATGAAGCCCACAATGGCGTCGCCGGGCACCGGGGTGCAGCACTTGGAGAACTTCACCAGGCAGTTGGACAGCCCCTCCACAATCAGGCCCTTCTCGCTCTTGGACTTCTGGGGCGCTGGGGGGCGGCCCTCCTGGGCCTCCTTGGCGGCGGCAGCCTCCTGGGACGCCTTCTCCACCGCGGCGGCGCGGCTGATCTGGAGCAGCTCGTCACGGATGCGGTTGACCGCCTTCAGGGCGGTGCAGCCGCCGTAGCCGATGGCGGCGTACATCTCGTCCAGGCTCTGGAAGCTCACCCGCTTGAGGATGCTGGGCAGCACGTTGGGCGGTGTGATCTGGCTCAGGCTCAGGCCCGCGTGTTTGAGCTCGGATTCAAAGGAGGCGCGGCCCTGGGCGATGTTTTCCTCCCGCCGCTCCCGCTTGAACCACTGGCGGATCTTGCTGCGGGCCTCGCTGCTCTTGGCGGTCTTCATCCAGTCCCGGCTGGGGCCGTGGGCGGAGGGGGAGGTGTTGATCTCCACTATGTCGCCGTTGTGGAGCTGGTAGTCAAAGCCCACCATCCGGCCGTTGACCTTGGCCCCCACCATGGTATTGCCGATGGCGGAGTGGATGGAGTAGGCGAAGTCGATGGGGGTGGCCCCGGCGGGGAGGTTGATCACATCCCCACGGGGGGTGAAGACGAAGACCTCGTCGGAGAACATGTCGATTTTCAGTGAGTGGATGAACTCCTCCGCGTCTGCGTCCTCCTGGTTCTCCAGCAGGCGGCGAATCCACTCATAGGTCCCCTCGCCGCCCTCCTTCTTGATCCCCTGCTTGTATTTCCAGTGGGCGGCCACGCCGTACTCGGCAATGGCGTGCATGTCATAGGTGCGGATCTGCACCTCGAAGGGGATGCCTTCCTCACCGATGACCGTGGTGTGCAGGGACTGGTACATGTTGGGCTTGGGCGTGGCGATATAGTCCTTGAACCGGCCCAGGATGGGCTTGTAGAGGTCGTGGATCACGCCCAGCACGTTGTAGCAGTCCGACACCGTGTCCACCAGCACCCGGAAGGCGAACAGGTCGTAGACCTCATCCATGGTCTTCTCCTGGGCGTACATCTTCCGGTAGATGCTGTAGGGGTGCTTCACCCGGCCATAGACGGTGGCATGGGGGATGCCCAGCTCCTCCAGGCGGGCGTTCACCTCGGACTGGACGGCGCTCATGAACTGGTCGTGCTCGTCGCTGGCGGCCTCCAGCTTTTTGCAGATGTCGTCGTAGGCCACCGGGTCCAGGTACTTCAGGGAGAGGTCCTCCAGCTCCCACTTCACCTTCTGCATCCCCAGCCGGTGGGCGATGGGGGCATAGATCTCCATGGTCTCGAAGGCTTTCTTTTTCTGCTTGGCCGGGGTCTGATACTCCATCGTCCGCATGTTGTGCAGGCGGTCCGCAATCTTGATGAGGATGACCCGGATGTCCCGGCTCATGGCGAAGAGCATCTTGCGCAGGTTTTCCATCTGCTCCTCTTCCATGGTGCTGTACTTCACCCGGGTGAGCTTGGTGACGCCGTCCACGACGTCCGCCACCGTCACGCCGAAGCGTTTGGCGATGTCCTCATAGGTGCTGTCAGTGTCCTCGATGCAGTCGTGGAGCAGGGCGGCGATGATGGACTCGCTGTCCAGGCGCATCTCCGCCACAATCTGCGCCACCTGGAGGGGGTGGGTGATATAGGGGGTGCCGTCCCGGCGCATCTGCGCGCCGTGGTGCTCCCGTGCATACACATAAGCGGCCTTGATCTGCGCAAAATCTGCGGAGATATTGTAGCCGCGGATAGTTTTTTCCAGATGCTCGTACCGCTCTTCTACTGATACCATGGCTCAGCGGCCTCCCTTCCTGTCTTGTCCCAGCGCCTGGCGCAGGCGGCGCACATAGGCGCTCTGCTCCAAATCAGCCCGGCGGCCCGGCATGGGCTGTACAATCATCATATCCTCCTGGACGGAAATGGTGATGAGCTCCCGCTCCGCGAAGACCTCCACACCCAAAGCCGCCCGCAAAAAGCTCTCCGTCCCGTCCAGCGCGCCGGCCAGCCGGCGCAGGGTAGGCAGGCGGCCCTGGGGGCCGCAGCCCTCCCGCTCCATCCGGCCGATGGCCCGCCAGAGGGCGGCGAACTGCTCCCGGTCCGGCAGCAGGCGCGCCGCCTCCTGGGCGGTGATGGGCCCGTCTGAAACCAGGCGGCCCACCAGCTCCAGGCACTCCCGCTCCCGTATGCTGGGGGAGGCTGCGGGGCGCAGGTCCACCAGCTGGAGCTGGACGCTGCTGACGCCCCGGAAATCGTTGAGCTGGAGGTGGAACGCGGCGTCCACCCGCATCCCGGGGGCCACGCCGCACTCTGCGGCGGTGGAGGAAAAGAAGATGGCGTCAAAGTGGCACAGCCCCTTGCTCAGGCGCAGCTTGAGGTGGCGGTTCTGGCCCACGTTTTGCAGGCTCTCCACCTTCGCGCCCATCAGGGCGAACACGGGCCGGTCGTTGCCGGAGCCGTAGGGCTCCAGGCGGCCGAGCTGCTCCATCTCGTCCAGGGTAATTTCCTCCGGCCGCTGGATGGTCACGTCAACGGCCAGGGAGGGGACGGGCGCCTCCCCGTTGCGGTAGTCGCAGACCACATGGTTCATACGCCGGCGGAAGGCGGGGATATCCGCCTCCCGGATATTGAAGCCCGCCGCCAGCTCATGGCCGCCAAAGTCCACCAGCAGGTCCGCGCAGGACTCCAGGGCGGCAAAGAGGTTGAACCCGCCATAGCTGCGGCAGGAGCCCTTGCCCATGCCGTTTTGCAGGTGGATCATGAAGCTGGGGCAGGAATATTTCTCGCTCAGGCGGGAGGCCACGATGCCCACCACACCCTGATGCCAGACCTCGCTGGAGAGGACCAGGGCGCTGCGCTCGCCGTCGGGCAGGCAGGCGATCTGCTCCAAGGCCTGGGCAAAGATCTCCTGCTCCACCGCCTGCCGCTCCCGGTTGAGGCCGCAGAGCTCCCGGGCCATATATTCGGCCTGGCGGGGGTCGTCTGTCAGCAGCAGGTCCGCCGCCAGCTCCGCCTCGCCCATGCGCCCGGCGGCGTTGATGCGGGGGGCCAGGACGAAGCCGATCTGGATGGAGGACACCTCCCGGTCCGCCAGCCCCGTCTCCCGCAGCAGGGCCCGCAGGCCCAGGAAATCCGTGCTGGAGATGGACTCCAGGCCGCGGTGGACGATGGTCCGGTTTTCGCCGGTCATCTGCATCACATCCGCCACCGTACCGATGGCCGCCAGGGTGCAGTAGCGGGCAAAGAGGGCCTCCTCCCGCTGCTCCCCCAGGGCCAATACCAGCTTGAGGGCCACCCCCACACCGGCCAGGTGCTTGAAGGGGTAAGGGCAGTCCACCCGCCGGGGGTCCACCACCGCCGCCGCGTCGGGCAGCACGTCCTTGCACTCATGGTGGTCGGTGATGACCAGATCCATCCCGATCTCCCGGGCATAGCAGGCCTCATCCACGCCGGTGATCCCGCAGTCCACGGTGATGACCAGGGTGACGCCCTGGCTGCGCAGGGTGCGCAGGGCCTCCTTCCCCAGGCCGTAGCCGTCCTCAATGCGCCGGGGGATATATTTCAGGCAGTCCGCCCCCCGCCCGCGCAGGTAATCCACCAGCAGCACGGTGGCGGTGATGCCGTCTACGTCGTAATCACCGAACACGGCCATCCGCTCGTGGCCGGCCAGGGCGCGGCTGATGCGGCTGACCGCCCGGTCCATGTCCTTCATCAGCATGGGGGAGTGGGCCAGGCTGCGCTCCCGCTCCAGGAACAGGGCGGCTTCCTCCGGGGAGCCCACCCCCCGGGAGGCCAGCACGGCGGAGAGCAGGGCGGGATACCCCGCCGCGCGCAGGCAGTCCGCCGCGGGCCCGCCGCAGGCGCCGCCGGTCCACCGGGCGTATTTCATGGGGTATCCCTCCTTCTGCCAAGCGCCCCTCCTGCCGGAAGGGTATGCGGCTCCAAAATAACTTAATTATTATAGCAAAAAAAGTGGAAAAGGTAAAGAAAAACTTCTCTTTCCCCGGCAGGTTTCCTGGGCGGGGGCAAACCGCTCCCGCCCAGGGGGAGGCTGGGCGCATCCCTTGCCGAAAATGGGAAACCGGCAGCCGCCCGGAGGGGGCAGCTGCCGGTCATCATTGTGCGGCTTCTGGAGCCTGTTGGGCCTGCCGTTCCAGCCGCTCCCGGATCAGCGCAATGAACCGGTCCGGCGCTGTCACCTGGAGCATGGGGCCGAAGGAGAGGATGCGGATCAGGAGTTCCGTCTCGTCCTCCCGGTCGTAGCGCAGCGTGACCTGGTATTCCTGTTCCCCCAGCCGGACAGTTTCCTTCTCCAGATGGGAGAAGTGGAGCAGGACCCGCTCCAGGGCGTTCCGCTCGTCCCACAGGCGGAAGGTGAGGGATTCTGTGTGCCGCACGGGCTCCCTGCACAGCTCTGAAGGCGCAGGCCCCAAAACGGTACAGGCGCGGATGCGGGCAACATTGATGATATAGCCGCTCCGGCGGCCGGAGGCCAGCAGACGGAATTTGTCGTCCTTTTCCGAATATTCCAGCCGGACGGGCAGGCAGACGGCGTCGTGGAGCCTGCCCCTGCGCCCTGCATACCGGAGGCGGACGCTCCTGCGCTCCCTGGCCGCTGTCAGCAGCTGGCGGAAGATGGAGATATAGACCTCGTCCCTGTAGGGGTCGCCATCCAGATACTGGTCAAACCGGACAATATCCTCCGGATTGAACAGCGGCTCCAGGTCCGCAAGCCCCGCCTCGCAGGGCGCGAACAGCGCAATCCTGGGGTCCTGGAGCAGCGTCTTGAGCCACCGCTTTTGCAGCAGGGTCAGCGGCATGGTTGGTTCGTGGCGGAGAGGGGTCGTCCCGTCCGGCTTCAGCAGCGGCCAGTCCGACCGCAGCGCGGCCGGGATGGCAAGCACACTCTCCGCGAACGCTTTCTCCCGGACGATTTCCTCCAATCTGCCGCCTGTCAGCGAGTGCCGGACGGCCTCCGCCAGCACTGCCGCCACCACGTTGAAATAGCTGCCATACAGCTCGCTAAACAGCACCGCCGCCACCTCCATACAGCTCCTGCATCCGCGCCAGGTCCGCAAAAAATGTGTCCACCACGCTCTGCCGGCTGCATGACAGCTGGACAATCCGGCCGGTAAAGGTGCGCAGCCAGGGCTGGAGCTCGGAGGCGTCGTAGATATCGGCGCAGAAGCGGCAGGTGTGCGCGTCAAGCCGCTCCACACGCCCGCCGCGCTTCTCCCGCTCCAGACGCCGGAGGATATAGCCCTCTCCCGGGTTGACGCGGACGGTCATTTCAAGATGCTCCAGCTGCCGTCCTGTACCGGTGGAGACGCCCCAGCAGTGCCCCTTGAACTTCTGATAGTGGGACAAAAGGGCCTCGTATTCTGGCTCGTATGCCCCGGCCTCCACCTGATGGATTGTGTCCAACCGGGTAAATGCCAGCTTCCGTTCCAGATAACGGTAGGCGAGCAGGTATTGCCGGCCGGTCTGCGTGCTGATATAGAGCTTCAAGGGGCAGGCTGTGCAGCGGGCGGGCGCCTTGGCCCGGGGGCTCTGGACGGTGAGCTCCGCCGCCCTGTGCGCCCGGATCAGCATCAGCAGGTCACAGATGACCTGGCTGTCCAGGGCGTGGAGGATGTAGTGGTGCTTAAAACCGAAATACGACGGCGTCTGATCGAACTTGTCCAGGAGGTAGGAGCCGATTACGCCGAGAGGGTTTTCCTCAGAGAAAAAGGAGACTGCGTCCAACCAGGAGGGCAGGTCTACCATGTCCTCCTGCCGCCGGTAGCAGACCTCCCGGCCCCGCCGCTCGGCGGCGAGCAGACCTGCGGACTCGTACTCCTTCAGCTTCTTGCGGACGGTGGACTCGTCCAGCGGGAACCCCGCGTCAAATTGGGAGAGGTAACGGCCGGCCAGCCGCTCCATGATCTCCCGCAGCGTCAGCAGCTCTCCGTTCGCAAGGATATCCAACAGGTAAAAATGGAGGGTGATGTCCTTGGCGGTAAAGCTCTTGGCTTTGAAAGACTTGTAGAGGGGGTTGCCCCGGAGCCGGCGGCTGTCCACGGACAGGAACACGCTCTTGCCGTGGGCGTCCTGACGGAAACACATGTAGTCCCCCAGCCAGCTCTCCACCCGGCGGCGTTCGTTGTCATAGCTGCGGGCGCTTTTCGTGCGGTATTCCTCCCGGCTCTTGAAGCCATAAACGTAGAACTGGCGCATGTAGCCGCGGATTCGCTCGTAGTTTTTTATCAGCTCGCTGTATGCCATCCCGCGCCGCCTCCTGTGTTACATGGCTCAAACTGCCTGGATGCTTGCAGCTCCGCGATACAAATAGGCAAAAGTCTTCTGGGGACACAATTTGATGGCCATGGTATAGTCTGCTATCGCTTTTTTGTACTGATCTAACATATAATATGAAAGACCACGGCCGCTATAGTATTCAGAACACGTAGGGTTTTTCTCAATTGCCGCCGTATGCGCTGTAATTGCATCTTGAAAACGCTTTTCGTTATATGCACGCATACCACGGACAAAATAACCCGCCGCTGTGAGTTCCTGCTTTTCCTCACGCTCCGCTTCATCGCGCTGTTCCGCATGATTCATTGACCGGAGGACCTCCTCCGTTTCTGGCTTTTTGCTCAGCTCAGCCCACTGCTCATTATATCTCTGCACACGCAGGTCGTGCTTTTTCTTTAGGCACACCTCTGTAATACTGGGCCTGATGGCATCCTCATACATCGTTTTCCCAATCTCCATCATCAGCGCGTCAAAGCCGTCAATCGTGATAAAATACCCGTCCTTCTTTTCCACAAACTTCTGAATATTCCCCGCGGGCAGCCCGGACCTTGCGCGGTAGCACCAGTAGATCCCGTTGCGCATGGGCGTGTCATCTTCCTCCAAAAATGACATCAGGCTGTGGTCGCCTCCGGCATAGCCAATAACAATCGGGGTGTAGGTGTTGAAAGCGTAGCTGAGGGCTTTGCGCCACTCGTCCTTCAGTTCGCTGGTGGTTTCCGTGCTGTTGAACGGGGCGTACAGCAGCCCGCGGTGTACCTTCGCCACAATGGGCCGCTGGATATTCGCCTCTATGTAGTCCGCCAGGGACTCGTGGCTGACCACAAGCGGCCTTTTGTCTGTATACAGGAACAGCGCATCCTCCACAAGGCTGTCAAAGTTTGTCGTAATGACCAGGTTGTTGAGGTTGCTGTCCCTGCCCTCGCTATCACAGGTCAGCAGCTTTGCCAGCGTATGATAGCCGAGGCTGGGCTCGCAGCGTTCCATGATTTTCTCCAGATAGCTGTACCCATTGCGCGGCTTCGCGTGGAAACGCAGCTTGTAGATATCAAAATAGTACTCGCTTGGAATCGTCCCCTTCTTTTTTGCCGCTGTCCACGCTTTCTCGATGACTTCAAATTTGTGCCCGATCTTTTTCTCTTCATAGAGGGCCGCTGCGACGCGCCGTGTCTCTGCGGCATCCATTGCAGGGGTCCCGCTGTCGTCCGATGTGCCCATGAGGCAGTCCATCCACTGCATCTCCAGGCTGTTCCCGCTGGGAATCCCGGATTCCACCGACGCGCCGGAGCCCAGGATAAAACAGAACCGCTCACCGTTACCATTTGACTCCTTGATCAGCTGGGCCAGACGCTTTGCAGGGAGGATTCTATACGGGGGAAACGCCACTCCAATCACCGCCTTTCTTCCGCCATTATACCCGCCTTTTCGACCTCCGTCAACCAGCTTCCAAACGCTGGAAAAGAAAATAGAAGGGTTCTACCGCAATGCGGTAGAACCCTCATGTTGTCGCGAAAGCCCGCTCTTCTCTTTGGCCGGGGTCAGCCGTCAAACTCCATGTTGGCAAAAACCCGCTCCATCCGGTCGTCCGGGAACCGCTGGTCGATGAACTCCCAGAAGCCGCTGGACGGCGGCAGGCCCTCCACGCGCTGGGACCAGCGTCCCACAGCCACACAGGAGACAACTGCATTGAAAATCAGGAAAATGGTGAACGCCCACGTCAACGGCCGGCCGACCCGGTTGGGGATCTTCAGGATGTACTTGGCCATGCGCGGGTAGAGGTCCTTGATCCAGAAGATGCCCAGCACGCCCCAGAAAACTGAGTACAAAAAGCAGATGCGTCCGTTGAGGTTCAGCGGCAGGCTGCTGTAGTCCCAGGACCGGGACCCTAACAGCGCCTCCTGGGCCCAGGAGCAGACATATTCCAGTACGCTGCCCACCAGAAAGCCGCCCAGGAAGGACCACTGGTAGCCCCGGTTGCGGTACTTATAGAGGGCTAGGGTCAGGCAAACGGCCCCTGCGCCGTAGAGCAGGTTGAAGGGCCCGTAGACCAGCCCGGCCCGGCTCTCCAGATAGCCGTTGGTGAGGATGCACCAGAGCATCTCCACCACCACGCCGGCAAAGCTGCCGGCCGCGCAGATCAGCAGGATTTTATATAGGTTGAGGCCCTGGGCGAAGTGGTCCTGCTTGGCCTCTGCCAGATCAATCGCCGCGTTTGCGGGCGGATTGGGGACGTACCATTTCCGGTCCCGGGCGGTGCGCATATCCCGCAGGCGGGCGTTCAGCTCGTCCTCCAGGTTGTTGGCAGCCTGATAGGCCTGGGCCAGGGTGTGGGTGGTGCGCCGCAGGCTCTCCAGCTCATCCTGGACCGCCGCCTCCAACGCCTGGGCCTCCGGGCTGGGGTGATCGGGCTCCCCATGCGGCTCCATGGCCTCCTCCGCCAGCTGGACATAGTAGTGCTCCGCCAGCTGGCCGCTGATCTGCTCCACCGCCTTGGGAAGCCCCTCGCACAGCGGCTCCAGCCCGGCGGCCAGCGGCCTTTGCTTTGTCTCCATAGTGTTCCTCCTCCGTAGGGGTATCTGCGGCGGCTGCGCCGCGTACCTTATACTTTACCCTGGCCAGCAGGAAATGTCAACCACCGGCGCGCCGGGCCGGCCAAGTCCACGGGGTACAGACGGCGGTGAAAATTTGATTGACGGCAGATTAACCGCCTCTGACATGTGGTATAATAAGCGTTGTTGCACTTGCAAGGGGCAGCGGAGGGAATCGGATGCCGAAGCGCCGCGCACAGGCAACCGCCGGGCTGTCCATCTCCATATCCCGCCTGTTTCATCCGCAAAAAATACACATTTTCATACGCCCATATGGAGGAAAGCAATTGACAACAACGCCCTTTTAGCGTATAGTAAATTTATCTTTTACACCGGAGGTGCCATGATGGCTGCGAGAACAACCGAAGCCCGGATCAAAGCAATTGAGGATAAGATTGCGAAGAAACAGGCAGAAATCGAGAACCTGGAGGCGCAGAGACAGAGACTCCTGCATCCCGTCAATATGCGGACTGTCCTGAGCAAGGCCAAGGAAGCGGGCCTGACTGCGGAGCAGATGGCGGAGAGGCTGGGCCTTGACATCTGATCAAAAAATCCCCATGGGTTGTGCGCGGCACAGTCCATGGGGATTTATATTTCTATTGGCTGACAGGAGCTACCGCTTCAGCGCCCTGCGCAGCATGGGGGCCAGCAGCAGGCCGAGCCCGCCGCCCACCAGGGCGGTGACTAGCTGGGGATAGGAGAACATGGCGCTGAAGGCGGCGGCCTGGGGCTCCTGCAGGGGCAGGACAGTGCAGAGCAGCTTGACCACCAGCAGGTAGAGCACTGCGGCTTTCCCCGCAGCCGCCGCCAGCCAGGCGGCGCCCCTGCGCCAGAGGGGCAGGTCCCGGCCCTCTGCCAGCAGGCCCAGCAGCAGCACAAACACCAGGTTCCCCACTGCGATGGAGGGGACGATGGGCAGCAGCTGGGGGCCGATCCCCAGCAGGAAGGCAAAAAACGGGGACAAAAGCGCCACCACGGCGCCGCTCCACACGCCTGCCGCCAGTACGGAAGCCGCCAGTACCGCATTGACGCAGGAGCCGGTCACATACTGCCCGGCGGGCTTGGTCGCTGTCTGTAAAATAATGAGCAGGGCGGTCATCACAGCGGTCTCTGTGATCCATAAAACCCGCCTGTTGGCGATAGAGTGCATCGCAGGTTCCTCCTCTCACGTCCTACCGGCCCCGGTTGGGCGCCGGCGGCATCTTCCAGGCTTCGTGGTCCGTGTGCAGCAGATGGTGGGCCCGTTCGCTGCAGGGCTTCTCCAGATACTCCCGGTAGAGGGCCTGGATGTCGCTGTTTTCGTGGCTGAAGCGGACCTTCTCGTGCTTATCCATGGTCCACAGCGCACCTCCGCGGTACTCCGCCAGCTCCACGCCGTCCACGATGGGCTGCCCGCCGCCCCCGGCGCATCCGCCGGGGCAGGCCATGACCTCCACGAAGTCGTACGCCACGCCGCCCCGCCGGATGGCATCCATCAGCTTTCGTGCGCGGCCCAGGCTGCTGACCACTGCCACTCGGACGACGCCGGCCCCGGGGATGTTGAAAGCGGCCTCCTTCCAGCTGTCGTGGTCCATCCCCCGCACGGCCCGGAAGGTGTCCGCATTGGGGTTGCGGCCAGTGACCAGGTAGTAGGCGCTGCGCAGGGCGGCGTCCATCACGCCGCCGGTGGCGCCGAAGACCACCGCCGCCCCGGTCCCGGTGCCCAGGGGGCTGTCGAAGTCCTCCTCCGGCAGGTTCTCCACCAGGATCTTGTCCGCACGGACCATGCGGATGAGCTCCCGGGTGGTCAGCACCACATCCACATCCGGGTCCCCGCAGGCGTCCCGCATGGGCTCCAGGGCCGCCTCCGCCTTCTTGGCCAGGCACGGCATGATGGACACCACCCGCAGTTTGCGGGGGTCCAGGCCGGCCTTTTCCGCAAAGTAGCTCTTTGCCACTGCGCCGAACATCTGCTGGGGCGACTTGGCTGTGGAGAGGTTGGGGGTAAACTCCGGATAGTTGGACTTAACGAACCGCACCCAGCCGGGGCAGCAGGAGGTGAACATGGGCCACTGGTACTGGTCGCGGTGGGTGAAACGCTCCACAAACTCGCTGCCCTCCTCCATAATGGTCAGGTCGGCGGCAAAGTTGGTATCAAAGACGTAGTGGAACCCCAGCCGCCTGAGGGCGGCTACCAGTTTCCGCGTGGCGGCGGGGCCGGGCTCCAGGCCCATCTCCTCCGCCCAGGCCACCCGGACCGCCGGGGCCACCTGCACCACGGTGGTGAGGGTGGGGTCCGCCAGGATGTCCAGCACCGGCTCCGTATCGTCCCGCTCCCGGAGGGCGGCGGTGGGGCAGTGGGTGACGCACTGCCCGCAGAAGGCGCAGTCGGCGTCGATGATCTTCCGGTTCTGGCTGACGTTGACCGTCACCCGGGAGCCGGTGCCAGCCAGATCCCAGATATGCAGGTTTTGGATTTTGTCGCACACCTGGATGCAGCGCATACATTTAATACACTTGCTCTCCTGCCGGATCAGGGGCGTCTTGCGGTCCCAGATCTCCTTGCGGATGTTGATGGGGTAGGGGATGTAGAGCAGGTTGGCGTCCATGGCCAGCTTTTGCAGGGAGCAGTTCCCATTGCGGGTGCAGAAGGCGCACTGGCAGTCGTGCTGGGAGAGGATCAGGCGCAGGTTGGTCCGCCGGGCCGCCCGGACCCGGGGGGAGTTGGTGCGCACGACCATGCCGTCATGGACCGGCTCATCGCAGGCGGTGACTAAGCGGTCCACGCCCTCCACCTCCACCACGCATACGCGGCACGCGCCGATCTCGTTCAGGCCCTTCCAATAGCACAGGCTGGGGATGGGGAACCCTGCCGCCTTGGCGGCCTCCATAATGGTAGCGCCTTCCTCCACCGCGATGGCGGCGCCGTTGATGGTGACGTTTACCATGCCTGTTTCCTCCCTCCTTTGAAATTGCCGTAGCCAAAGCAGTCGCAGCGCAGGCACCGGGAGCTCTCATCCATGGCGCCCTGATCCGTCAGGCCGCACTCGATGCACTGGAAATCGCCCTTGCGCTCCCCGGCCTCCCGCTCTGTGGTGTTGACCCGGCCGTGGGGGGACTTGTTTTGCAGCGCGGGGGCGGGGATGGATACGTCAACAGAGATCTCATGGTGGAAGCCCAGGTACTCGTCGATGTTGGCCGCGGCCACCTTCCCGGCGGCGATGGCCTTGATGGCGGAGGC
>JAAWKB010000049.1 GCA_022797115.1 Oscillospiraceae bacterium | reverse complement strand
CTCTTGTGTGACCGGGTTGAAACGAATAGTATCAAACCAGTATCACAAGG
Source organism: Oscillospiraceae bacterium (assembly GCA_022797115.1). Taxonomy (GTDB): domain Bacteria; phylum Bacillota; class Clostridia; order Oscillospirales; family Oscillospiraceae; genus Pelethomonas. The sequence continues at coordinate 17,388 of JAAWKB010000049.1, read as the reverse complement.
CAAAGTGACAGGTCAAAAACCCTGTATTCATGCGGGTTTGCGCCGTTTTAACGGTCATTCCCACTCAATCGTTGCTGGCGGCTTAGAGGTCACATCATAGCAGATCCGATTAATCCCCGGCACCTCATTAACGATCCGGGTACTAATCAAATCCAGCACCTCGTATGGGATCCTAGCCCAATCGGCAGTCATAAAATCGCTGGTGGTGACAGCCCGCAGGGCCAGCGTATAGTCATAGGTCCGGCCGTCCCCCATAACCCCGACGGATCTCGTGTTGGTCAGCACAGCAAAGTACTGTCCAATCTCCCGATCCAGCCCAGCGTTGGCAATCTCCTGGCGGTAAATCGCATCCGCGTCCCGCAGGGTATCCAGCTTCTCCTTGGTCAGATCACCGATTACCCGGATCGCCAGTCCCGGCCCGGGGAAGGGCTGACGGCTGACCAGATACTCCGGCAGGCCCAGCTCCCGGCCCAGCTGGCGCACCTCATCCTTAAACAGCAGCCGCAGCGGTTCGACGATCTCTTTGAAGTCCACATAGTCCGGCAGGCCGCCTACGTTGTGATGGCTCTTTATGACGGCTGCGTTGCCTGCGCCCGACTCAATCACATCGGGATAAATCGTCCCCTGGGCCAGGAAATCCACTGCGCCGATCTTCTTGGCCTCTTCCTCAAAAACCCGGATGAATTCCTCCCCGATGATCTTCCGTTTCCGCTCCGGCTCTGTGACTCCGGCCAGTTTCCCCAAAAACCGCGCCTCCGCGTCCACCCGGACGAAGTGCATCGCCCAGGGCTGGAACGCCGCCTGCACCTCGTCGCCCTCATTCTTGCGCATCAGGCCGTGGTCCACAAACACGCATGTCAGCTGCTCGCCAACAGCTTCAGCCAGCAAGGCCGCACAGACAGAGCTGTCCACGCCGCCGGAGAGGGCCAGCAGGACCCGTCCCGTCCCCACCTTCTCCCGGATAGAGGCAATCGCGGTGCGCTTGTAGTCGCCCATAGTCCAGTCGCCCATGGCGCCGCAGACCTCGTAGAGGAAGTTACGGATCATCTGCACGCCATTTTCTGTGTGGTTCACCTCCGGATGGAACTGCACCCCATAGAAGCCCCGGGCCTCATCCGCAATCGCCACATTGGGGCACGCCTTGGAGCGGGCCGCCAGGGCAAACCCCTCCGGCGCTTTCTCCATATAGTCCCCGTGGCTCATCCAGCTTACACCGCTCTCCGGCAGCCCCTTGAACAGCCGGCAGGCGGTGTCATAAAACGTCTCCGTCTTGCCGTACTCCCGGGCGCTGTCCTCCTGGGCCTCCGTGACGCGCCCGCCCAGCGTGTGGGCCATCAGCTGGCAGCCATAGCAGATGCCCAGTACCGGGATACCCAGCGTAAACAGGGCCGGGTCCACCTGGGGTGAGCTGTCCAGATAGACTGAGTTGGGGCCTCCGGTGAAGATAAAGCCGATGGGGTCCATGGCGCGCAGCTCCGCTAAGGGCGTGGTGTAGGGCTTAACCTCGCAGTATACGCCGCACTCCCGGACCCGCCGGGCAATTAACTGGTTGTACTGGCCGCCAAAGTCCAAAACAATGACTGTTTGATGGGACAAAGCGTCTCCCTCCCTTGTATTCTGTCAAAATATGTTGCGGCCCCGGGGCCGGTTTGGTTCAGTATACCTTACCGGCCGCCAAAAGTCCACAAATTTATCTGGCAGAGGCCGCTTTTTCCCTATCTGGCAGTTCCCCGCCGCCGGGCTGGATGGCTGCGCCGGGCTCCTGGAGCTGGCCTGCGCTGGCGGCGGGGCCCACCCGAACCAGGATGGCATCGCCAGCCGGGTCCAGCTCCGCCAGCAGGCGCAGGGCCGTTTCGTCGGCCTCACAGAGCTCCAACTCCACTTGGTTGGTCGCTTCGTTGACTCCGCAGCCCGCTGTCAAGCCCAGTCCGGTCATCGCGTCAAAAGCGCGGTCCTGTAAGTCCCGGAGGGCAGTCAGGGAGTACTTGGCGCTGCCAAACCCCACTTGATCGCTGCCGGCCCAATCCCAGATCTGAACAAACAGGGATTTATCGTCGGGCTCGCAGTCCTCCACGATGTTGACAATGAGCCCTGCGTGAGCATCGATATAGGCCCCACCGTACCACGCAGGGTAACAGCCCCTGCCGTATTCAACCTCGAACCGGGCCATCAGGTTCTGATAGGCCGATACTGCGGCCTCCTGGGACGGGGCGTCGTTGGGCAGATCCCCGGTGTTGACATCCTCTTCCCTGGAGGCGTGTTCCCCGCCGCCGGCATCTGCGTTGGGAACCGCGGCGTTGTCCGCGGCTTCATAGCTGTGGTGGGCGTCCTCGTCAATAGACACCCCCGGTTGGAAACTCCCGGCCACTTGCGCCCACCGGTGCTCCTGCGCCATCCATTGGATGGGCCAGACGGCGGCCAGCAGCAGTGCGCAGGTGGCCAGGGCAGCATATCGCCAGGCCGGGGCGCGCTGCCGGTTCTGCCCTCCGGCCAATGCATCCTCCAGAGCCGCCCGCGCCGCAGGGCTGGGGGCCATCTGCCGCTGCATTGCGGCAAACAGATCCCTATTCATCAAAAAAACCTCCTTTCAACGCATCCCGGAGCTGCTCCCGGCCTCGGGACAGGCGCATCCGCACTGTACCGGGACGGATGGAGAGGGCCTTTGCGATCTCCTGGGTGGAGAGCTCCTGGAAATAAAACAGGTACAGCGGGAGGCGGTAGGCCTCATCCAAACTGCACAGGGCCTGCCACACCATGTTTTCCTCCGGCTCCCGGAAGACAGCGGGCCTGTCCTCCTGCTCGGACAGGGCCACCGTCTTCCTGCGCCAAGTGGAGGTAGTGATGCGGCGGCACATGTTCAGCGTGGTACGCAGGAGCCATGCCTTCCGGTGCTCCTCACTGCGGAATGCCTTACCGGACTGGAAGTAGGCCAGAAATACCTCCTGGAACACATCATCGGCATCCGCCGGGGACCTGGTCTTGGCCAGGGCCAGGCCGTACACGGCGCCCTGGTAGCGGCTGATGATCTCGTCTATCCCGCCGCCCGCGCGCAGCGGCTGATCGTCCATACGCAAGACCTCCTTTCACCAGTAACTCAAAGCAGGCGGGGAAATTGTCACAGCTCCGCGGGGCGTGACGGAAATTTTTAGGATTCATTTAAGGACAGAAATACCGCTTGTGTTGTCCGGCGGGATTTGCTATAATCGGGATGCATCAAACCTGCAAAAAGCAGTCTTGTCGGAAAGGAGCCATATGAAAGTTCTGATTACAACAGACTGGTATGCGCCTGTAGTCAACGGCGTGGTGACTTCTGTGCTGCTCCTACAGCGTGAGCTGGAGGCGCGGGGGCACGAGGTGCGTGTGGTCACGCTGTCCAACAGCCTGCATACCTATAAAGACGGCCCGGTCTACTACATGGGTTCCGTCAGCGCAAACCGGATCTACCCGGGGGCCCGGCTGCGGGTGAACCGGACACGGAGTATGCTGCATGAGCTGATCGCCTGGCGGCCGGATGTGATCCACTCCCAGTGCGAGTTCAGTACCTTCCGGGTGGCATACGCCCTCTCCAACCGGCTGGGCATCCCCATTGTCCATACTTACCATACGGTGTACGAGGACTATACCCACTACTTCTCCCCCAGCGTGCGGGTGGGAAAATACGTGGTGTCGACCTTCTCCCGCTGGATCTGCGGCCGGGCCGCCTGCATTGTCGCGCCCAGCCGGAAGGTGGAGCAGCTGCTGCGGGACTACAACATCCACTGCCGGATTGAGGTGATCCCCACGGGGGTGGATCTGAGCATGTATCGGGAGACGCCGCCGCCGGAGCGTCTGGCGGCGCTGCGCCGCCGCTGGAACATCCCGGAGGACCATACCGTGCTGCTCTACCTGGGCCGGATGGCCAAGGAGAAGAATCTGGAGCAGCTGATGGACCAGGTGGCGGAGGCCGGCCAGCAGAAGGTGTCCGTACTGCTGGTGGGCGACGGCCCGGACCGGGAGGCGGTGCTGGACTACGCCCGGGAGCGCGGCGTAGACGTGATCTTCACCGGTATGGTACCCCACAAGGACGCGCCGGATTACTACCGCCTGGGAGACCTCTTCATCACCGCCTCCACCAGTGAGACCCAGGGCCTGACCTATTTTGAGGCATTGGCGGCGGGCCTGCCCGTGCTCTGCCGCCGGGACGCCTGCGTGGAGGGCGTGGTGGAGGACGGCGTGAACGGCTGGCAATATGAGGACGCGCCGGATTTTGCCCGGCATCTTCGGGAATTCTGCGCAGACGCCGGCCTGCGCCGGCGCATGTCCCAGGCGGCCTGGGTGTCCGCCGGGAAGTTCTCCGCCGAAGCCTTTGGCGAGGCGGCGGAGCGGCTCTACCAGTCTGTGCAGGATCAGCCCATGCCAATCGCGGCGGGCAGCCGCTGGTAAGGCGCCGGACCGGATTCCCTGCCCGGCCCAATCCCAACTGGAATCTCATAGAAAAACTTGTTGTCATGGCGCACGATTTGTGGTAAAGTGATAACGAATCTATGAACAGGATAAGGTGGGAGTGTATGGATAATCACATTTTTCGCAGGGAACTGAACGGCTTTAACCGTCAGGACGTGATGGAGTATATTGAGCGGACCCAGCGGCAGGCGGAGGAGGCCGCCGCGAAGCTGGAATCCCAGGCGGATGAGCTGCGCCAGCAGGTGGAGGAGGCCCGGCAGGCCCTGGAGGAGTGTACCCAGGAGAAGGCCGAGGCAGCGCGCCAGCTGGAGGACATGACACTGCGCTATAACCACGCAAAAAGCAACTGGGACGCGCAGAGCGAGGCGAAGGAGTCCTTCCGGCAGGACGTGGCCCAGCGGGACCAGGCGGTCCGGGAGCTGACAGATGAGAACCAGCGTCTGTTCCACCAGATCCAGGAGCTGGAGGGGCAGCTGGAGGGGATGCGCCGTGACAAGGAGCGGATTGCCCAGCTGGAGCTGGACGCCCACCAGCGTTCCGATGCGCTGCTGGCCCAGACAGAGGCCCACACGCGTGAGCTGGTCTCCCAGGCGGAGGCCCGGGCGGAGGAAGTCACGGCTCGGGCTGAGGCCGAGGCCGCCAGCCTGCGCCGGGATGCTGAAGCCCAGGCGGAGGCGGTGGAGGCACAGGCCCATTTCCGGGCGCAGAAGCTCCTGCGGGAGATGGAGGAAAAGATTGAGAGCACTGCGGAGGAGTACGACAAGCTGTTCCAGTCTGTTGACACCATCACCGGCCATATCACCAGTGAGCTGCGGAAGCTGGATGTTGCCGCAGCCCAGCTGCCGATCAGCTTCAACCACCTGAAGGAGGGCCTGACGGAGCTCCAGGCCAAGGCAACGGAGCGCACATAAATACATAACAGGAGGACCGGACAGCGTGTTGGGCTGTCCGGTCCTTTTTACCATACCAGGGCGCAGATACAGTGGACTGCGATGCACAGGCAGATCCCCACCGCCGTGGGGAGGGCTATCGCCAGGGCAGTCCATTTGACGCTGCGTGTCTCCCGCCAGATGGTAAAACAGGTGGTGCCGCAGGGGAAGTGGAAGAGGGTGAACAGCAGTGCGCACAGTGCGGTCGCTGTGGTCCAGCCGTTGGCGGCCAGCAGGCTATGGAGCTGCGCCAGGCTTTCATAGTCCGTCAGGGCACCGGTGGAGAGATACCCCATGAGGATGCAGGGCACCACGATCTCATTAGCCGGGAACCCCAGCAGGAAAGCCAGCAGGATAAAGCCATCCAGGCCCATCAGCGTCCCCAGGGGCTGAAGGACACCAGCCAGGCGCAGCAGGATGCTCTGCCCGCCGATATCCACATTGGCTGCCAGCCAGATCAGCAGTCCCGCCGGGGCGGCCACCGCTACTGCACGGCCCAGGACGAACAGCGTCCTGTCGAAGATGGACCGCACCAGTACCTGCCCCACCTGGGGGGCCCGGTAGGGAGGCAGCTCCAGGGAGAAGGATGAGCTCTCCCCCTTGAGTACCGTAGCAGCCAACAGGCGGCTGGACCACAGGGTCATGGCGACCGCCAGCACAATCGCGCCCATCAGCGCGGCCGCCGCCGTGACGGACCCCCATAACCCGCTGCCAGTGACGAAGAACATGGAGATCAGAGCAATCAGGGTAGGCAGACGGCCATTGCAGGGCATAAACGAGTTGGTTAAAATGGCGATCAGCCGCTCCCGTGGGCTCTGGATGATCCGGCAGCCCATGACGCCGCAGGCGTTGCACCCTAGTCCCATGCACATCGTCAAGCTTTGCCTGCCGTGGGCGCCGGACCTCTGGAAGAAGTGGTCCAGGTTAAAGGCCACCCGGGGCAGGTACCCCGCATCCTCCAATAGCGTAAACAAGGGAAAAAAGATAGCCATCGGCGGCAGCATCACCGATACCACCCAGGCCACCGTCCGGTACATCCCGTCCACCAGCGCCCCCTCCAGCCACCAGGGTGCGTTGGCGGCCTGTAGAGCCCCCCGCAGAGGTTCCTGCCAGCCCATCAGCAGCTTGGAGAGCAGCTCGGATGGCACGTTTGCCCCTACCATGGTCAGCCACAGCACCCCAGCCAGCAGGAGCAGCATCGCCGGGATGCCGGTGGCCTTGCTGGTCAGCAGGCGGTCCAGGGCCCGGTCCCGGCGGTGGGCCTTCTCATCGTCCAGTGTGACAGCCTCCCGGGCGATCTCGGCAGCCTGAGCCATTGCGGCGGCGGCGCGGCGTTCCCCGCACCCGGCGCACCCGCCTAGGCAGGGGGCCGTCCCCTCCGGGCGGGGCTGGGGATGGAGGGCCGCGTCCTCCAGGGCCTGCCGCAGGGCGTCCAGCCCCCGGCCTCCCCGGGCTGCAGCCCCCACCACCGGGCAGCCCAGCCTCTGCTGTAAAAGCGCCAAATCTACCTCGATGTGCTTTTTTGCCGCCTCGTCCAGCAGGTTCACACACAGCACCACCGGCCAGGCGATCTCCAAAATTTGCAGCACAAGGGCTAAGTTCCGCTCCAGGCAGGTAGCGTCCGCCACGACCAGCGTCACGTCCGCTTCTCCGGAGAGCAGATAGTCCCGGGTGACCTCCTCCTCGGCGCTGCCGGGGCGGAGGGAGTAGGTTCCGGGCAGGTCTACCAGGTCGTAGGTCTGCCCATGATATGTATAGGTCCCCCTGGCCGTGGCCACTGTCTTCCCCGGCCAGTTGCCGGTATGCTGGCGCAGGTTGGTTAACGCGTTGAATACAGTGGATTTCCCCACGTTGGGGTTGCCCGCCAGGGCGATCACCGGCCCTGGATTGGTTGATACAGCCATGCCAAGTTCCCTCCTTGTCGAACCGCCGCCGCAGAAGTTGGTTCCGGCGGCGTTACTGCCAGTGTATGCGCCGGCAGGGGGACAGGTGCGGAGAGGGCTATGGCAGCTGCCAGTTTCCGTGTTATTTCCGCCTCTATATTACCACAAAATTGGCTTTTTTTCAAGGCTTGTACTCCCTGCGCTTTCATGGTACATAGTATGCAGGAGGTGATCGCATTGAATCACTGGCTATCCAGCCTGTCCCAGGCACAGTGGGGCATGGCAGCGTTGGAGCGGTACAACCGGCAGTCAGAGCCATTTGGGCTGATGCTGTCAGAGCAGGCGTTAACCCGGCTGCTGCAACACAGGGACGAGGCCCTGCGGCAGACAAACCGGATTGAATGGGGGGAGGGGGCGTTGGGGAAATTGATTGCGGCGTTTTGTGATTCGCCTTATATTGTGCAGAATGCGTACGAGGAGACGCTGATGGAGCTACAGGAGTTATTCTACAGCTTCAAAAATGAATGCCATGACTTGGTATCTGATGACGAATTGATCGGGGCCATGCGGTTGATTTACAATGAGGTTGCGAGGGGGAGTACAGAGTATGTGGCCGGGGTTGGCTGGGAAACGATGGTCCAGATTGCTGTGACGGCAAGCGTGGAAGGAACCGAGCTGGAGCGGCCGCCGTTTGGGGGAGGTTTTGATGGAGAGGAATATGAATAGCCAGCTTACGCCGCCCCTCACGCCTGCGGAACGCAGCCTCGTACAGGGGAAACTTTTGCAGCTGCTCTCGCGCCAGATGGAGCGGTACACAGCGGGGGAGAGTACGTCGATCCGGGTAGAACAGGCGCAGGAGCTGCTGGCTTCCATCTGCTACTGCCTGGGCATATCTGCCACACATCCAGACGGGAGGTGGAGACGCCTGCTGCACTGCGATATCGCCCAAGAATATGCGGAGGGCCTGCTGCGTGTGGAACAGAAAAAGCAGCTGGGCATCTGCATGTGGCAGGCGGCCTGTGCCAATCTGCCGCCGGTCTGGAGCACCGCGATGCTGGATACCTTGAAAAGCCTGGGTTCCTTTTGGAAAAAATATGACAGCGGCTTGTTTGCCCACTGGCTCCCCGGCGGCTTGGACTATCAGCTTGCCATACCCGTCTCAGATACGATCCAGGGTGTTGACTATGCCATCCGGTATTTGGAGCATCTCTTTTCCGAAAACCGTTTCCTATCGGCTTATCAGCCGGACACATTGATCCCGATACTTAACCAATATTGCCCTGATTACAAAGGGCTGGTGGTCAATTTATTTGAGCCTGCTGCTGCAAACGCCCTTGGCCTTGCTGTCCTGGGAAGGCTGGATGGTACGCTTCAATTAGGGCGGCAGGAGCTGGAGCGCCTGTCTGGCATATGGGAGCATATGGGGCGGGCTGAGATCCGGTACTGCCTGCTCCAAGGGCTTGAGGGGCTGCGCCTGCGCCACGCCCTCGATCCAGAGGTGTGTGCCTATCTTGCCCAATACAGCGGGCAGCTTGCCGTGCGCGTTGACATGCTGCGGGACAAAGGGGGGCTGCATGGGATTTTCCAGGCTGTTTAGGCCGGGGCGCTACAGCTGGTTTCTCCCCCGGGTGAGGAACTCCCCGGCGGTCTCCAGCATGGCACCCTGATCCACCGCCAGCCTGCCGCGCAGGTAGACCCTGGTGACAGACCCCCGGGTCCGGTAGCCCTCATAGGGGGTGTAGTCCACATTCTGGGCCTGGTCTGATGCGGTGATCACTCCGTCCGCCTTTGGGTCATAGACCACCACGTCGCCGTCGCTGCCCGGGGCGATCACACCCTTTCGCGGCCAGCAGCCATAGAGCTTGGCCGGATTCTCGCAGAGTACGCGGCACATGCCCGCCTCCGTAATCCGGCCGGAGGCCACGCCGTGGGTGTACAGCAGCGCCCCCCGGTGTTCCACGCCGGGCAGGCCGCCGGGGATTTTGGTGAAATCGTACCGGCCCGCCCGCTTCTGGGCGAGGGTAAAGGAGCAGTGGTCTGTGGCGACGGTGTCGATCTCGCCGCCCCGCAGGGCCGCCCACAGGGCCTCCTGATCCTCCCACCGCCGCAGGGGCGGGGCGCAGACGTACTTGGCCGCCTCCAGGAATTCCCTCTGGTCGTAGACGCTGTCCTCCAGCAGCAGATAGTGGGGGCAGGTCTCCACGTATACCCGCTGGCCCCGCCTGCGGGCGGCGCGGACCTCATCCAGGGATTCCCGGCAGGACAGGTGGACAATGATTACCGGTACATCCGCCAGCTGGGCCAGCCGCAGCAGATGGCCGACCGCCTCCGCCTCCAGCGGCGCGGGCCGGGTGCGGGGATGGGAGGCCGGGGAGAGGCGGCCTGCGGCCTTGGCCTCCGCCGTCAGCTGGCGGATAACGCCGTCATTCTCACAGTGGACGCCGGCAATGCCCCCCACCTCCCGCAGCCGCCGGAGGGCCTGGAACATTTCCCCCTCCGAAAGCATCATGGCGGGGTAGGTCATGTACATCTTAAAGGAGGGGATGCCCAATGCGGCCATCTCCCCGATTTCCCGTGAAATATCCCCATTCCAATCGTCGATGGTCATATGGAAACCGTAGTCGCAGGCGGCGCGGCCTTCCGCCTTCTCCCGCCAGCGCGCCAATCCCCGCGCCAGGGACTCCCCCTTGTCCGGGGCGGCAAAATCGATCACCGTGGTGGTGCCGCCCCGCAGGGCCGCCCGGCTGCCGGTAGCGAAGTCATCGGCGGTGATGGTGCCGGCCACCTCCAGGTCGAAGTGGGTGTGGGCGTCGATGAAGCCGGGGAACAGCAATTTCCCGCCGCAGTCCACCACCTCCGCATCCCCGGCGGGGAGGCCCGCCTCCACAGCGGCCACCTTCCCGTCCGCCAGCAGCACGTCCGCCCGGCGCACGCCCAGGCCGGAGACCACGCCGCCGCCCTTCAACAGCGTTTTCATCTGCAAACCTCCTCGTCATGATTGATGTGGAATGAGAGAAAGGGGCGTCGCCCCTCCCTATTTTCCGACACAGAACCGCTCAAAAATCCGTGTAGTCAGATCCTCCCGCAGGGTGCGCCCGGTGAGCTCTCCCAGGGCGTTGACGGCCCGCTCCGTATCGGCCAGCACGGCATCGGGCGTCAATCCGCCCTCCAACGCCGCCCTGGCGCTCCGGATGGCCTCCGCTGCCCGGGAGACAGCGTCCGCCTGCCGGGCGTTGGTCAGGATCTGCCCCGCCGGGGCCTCCCCGGCTGGGAACAGATCCGCTACGGCGCTCTCCAGGGCCTCCAGGCCCGTCCCATCCGCTGCGGAGACGGGGAGGACGCAGCCAAAGCGCGCAGCCAAAGCGGTATGATCCAACACCTGGGGTAAATCGCTCTTGTTGACCAGTGCCAGCATCCGCGGGGCCAGCCCGGCGGCCTGGATGGCCGCCTCATCCTCCGCCGTAAGGGGACGGGAGCCGTCCAGCACCAGCAAGGCCAGCTCCGCCTGCCCCGCTGCGGCCCTGGCCCGGTCCACCCCCATGCGCTCCACCGTGTCGGCGGCATCCCGGATACCGGCGGTATCGATCAGGCGCAGCAGGACGCCGCCTACCACAGCTTTTTCCTCCACCGTGTCCCGGGTGGTGCCGGCCACGTCGGTGACAATGGCCCGGTCATAGCCCAGCAGGGCGTTGAGCAGGGAGCTCTTCCCCACGTTGGGACGGCCCAGGATCGCGGTGGGGACCCCCTGGCGCAGGAGACGGCCCCGGCTAGCCGTGGACAGGAGGGCCCGCAGCGCGTCCTCCGCCTCCGCCAGCGTCCCCAGGAGCGCATCCTGCTGCAAATCCTCGATATCCTCGTCCGGGTAGTCTACCACGGCGTAAAACTGGCTGGCCATGTCCAGCAGGCGGTTGTAAAGGGGTTCCACCTGCCGCCGGAGCGCGCCGCCCAGCTGCTCCACCGCATTTTGCGCGGCCTGCGCGCTCTCCGCCTCAATGAGGTCGATGACCGCCTCCGCCTGGGTAAGATCCAGGTTCCCGTTGAGAAAGGCCCGCTTGGTAAATTCCCCCCGGCCCGCTTGCCGCGCCCCTGCGGCAAACAGGGCGCGCAGGCCCTCATCCAGCACCACAGGCGAGCCGTGGCAGTGGAACTCCACGCAGTCCTCCCCGGTGTAGCTGCGGGGGGCGGGAAAGCGGACCGCCAGGGCCTGGTCGATGGGACGGCCCTCCCGGCCCAGCAGGCGGCCCAGGACCATCTCCCGCTCCCTGTGCTGGGAGAGCGGCCTGCCGTCCAGGGGCTGGAAGACCTGGGTGCAGATGGCAAAGCTCTCCGGCCCGGAGACCCGGAGGATGCCGATGGCGGAGAGGGTGTTCCCGGTAGAGATAGCGGTAATTGTATCCATAAAGCGGCGTTCTCCCTTCAAAGGCGTAACAGTATCCCTCCTTTTTCTTGGAAGAAAAAGGAGGAAAAAGAACGAAAACAGCCTGACTATCCGGGATTTATTGTTTCCTCCTGTGCGCTGAACCAGTAGTAGACCCGTTTCTCCGTCTCCCGGCGGAGCTGGCCGCCGCAGGCTTCGGCCACCCGGCGGGAGGCGATATTGTCCAGATGGACCGTCACCAGGATGTCCTCCATCATCCCCCTGCGCCGGGCCTCCTCCAGCAGCAGGTGCAGCAGGGCCTTGCCGTAGCCCCGGCCCCGCTTGGAGTCGTCCACGGCATAGCCGATGTTGCCTCCGGCCTCCCGGAGGGCATCGGTGAGCTGGTGGCGCAGATTGCCGGTCCCCACCGGGACGCCGTTGTCCATGAGCCAGTAGGTGGTGGCGGGGACCTGCCAGTCCTCCAGGCCAACCCCCTGGGACATATCCACCCGTTTTGCCAGCCAGGCTGGGAAATCGGCGTAATCCATGGCAAAGGCGGAATTTTCAAAGCCGTTTTCCGGCCGAATGCGCTGGAGCATGTCGTAAAACGCCCGGCCGTCCGATGTGGATACGGGCTGCAAGGTTATCATGATAGAACCCTCCTTTATGGGTAATATGTCCTATTTTACCACAGACCGGCCGGCCATGCAACGCCTGCGGCGGCAGGGCAGGGATGAGTTTTTCCGCCTTTTTTCCATTTCTACTTGAACCGTGGGGAAAGAATTGGTACAATAGAGGGGCAGTATACGTTTCCCCAGTAAATTGATGCAGGAGGATTACAGCATATGGACTTTCAGAAGGAATACCAGAAATGGCTGGACAGCGGTGTGCTCACAGCGACGGAGAAGGCCGAGCTGGAGGCCATCAAGGATGCCCCCAAGGAGATTGAGAGCCGGTTCTATGGCCCCCTGGAGTTCGGCACCGCCGGGCTGCGGGGCACGATGGCCGTGGGCCTGCACCACATGAACCTGTATGTCGTGCGCCATGCCACCCAGGCATTTGCCGACATTATCTGTGCCGAGGGGGATGCGGCCAAGGAGAAGGGCGTCGCCATCTGCATGGACTGCCGCAACCACGGCATGGAGTTTGCCCAGGCGGCCGCCGGGGTCTGCGCCGCCAACGGCATCAAGGTGCGCATCTTTGAATCCCTGCGCCCCACCCCTGAGCTGAGCTTTGCCGTGCGCCACTATGGCTGCCAGGCCGGCATCAACGTCACCGCCAGCCACAACCCCAAGGAGTACAACGGCTACAAAGTCTACTGGGAGGACGGCGCGCAGCTGCCGCCCCAGCACGCCTCCGCTATCGCCGCCCGGCTGGAGGAGATCGACATCTTCACTGGCATCAAGACCATGCCCTATGATGAGGCGGTCAAGGCCGGGATGATCACCGTCATGGGCGAGGAAACCGACGAGGCGTTCCTCCAGGAGGTCATGGCGATGGTCACGGACACGACGGCCATCCCCTCTGTGGCGGACAGCTTCAAGCTGGTCTACACCCCCTTCCACGGCTGCGGCCACAAGCTGGTGCCCGAGGCACTCAAGCGGGCGGGGATCAAGCACCTGCTGTGCGTACCCGAGCAGATGGTCATTGACGGCAACTTCCCCACCGTGGTCTCCCCCAACCCGGAGAACCCCGAGGGCTTCGCCCTGGCCATCGAGCTGGCGAAGAAGAACGATGTAGACTTCATCCTGGGCACCGACCCGGACAGCGACCGGGTGGGCATCATGGTCCGGGACAAGGACGGCGAGTATAAGGTCATGACCGGCAACCAGACCGGCGTGGTGCTGCTGGACTACCTGCTGGGGGCCATGGGCCGCACCGGCAAGCTGCCGGCCAACCCCGTGGCACTGAAGACCATCGTCACCACCGAGATGGCCAAGGCCGTGGCGGAGAGCTACGGCGCCAAGTGCTATGACACCTTCACCGGCTTTAAGTTCATCGCAGAGAAGAAGAACGCCCTGGAGGGCAGCGGCGAGGGCAAGGTGGTCTTTTCCTACGAGGAGAGCTACGGCTACATGCTGGGCGACTACGTGCGGGACAAGGACGCCGTGACGGCCTCCCTGCTGCTGACAGAGATGGCCGCCTATTACGCATCCAAGGGTATGACCGTGCTGGAGGCCCTCCAGGCCCTCTATGAGAAGCACGGCTGCTACGGCGAGAAGACCCACAACCTGGTGATGCCCGGTCTGGACGGCCTGGCGGACATGGCGAAGCTGATGAAGAGCCTGCGGGAGACCCCCCCGGCGGCCATCGGCGGCGTGCAGGTTGCCCAGTTCAAGGATTACGCCGACGGCAGCGTCCTGGACTGCGCCACCGGTGCGAAGACCACCATGGAGCTCTCCGGCTCCAATGTATTGCGCTTTGAGCTGGCGGACGGCACCTCCATCATTGTCCGTCCCTCCGGCACCGAGCCGAAGATCAAGGTGTACATCCTGACCAAGGGCGCGGATGCGGCGGAGCGGGACGCCAACGTCAAGAAGTACAGCGAGTGGGTGGAGACCCTGAAAAAGTAACCCGCACCACGTTTGGGATATGCAGAACCCCCGCTGCCAAAAGGCAGCGGGGGATTTGTTATTGAGGGAAATGAGCGGGTGCGCCGCAGCGTCCACCGGTGTCCGGCCTGCCGTCCCGCCCGGACAGGAGACGGGCCCGTCCGGCTCCGGCTAGTAAGCCGGGCAAAACGCGTCCCCATCCAGCCGGAGCGGCATCCCGGACGCCGGGTACTCCAGGCGGCCCGCTCCAGGACCGTCAGGGAGACGGTCCCGTGGAATTTGCGTCCCATACGCGGGGAGCAAACTTCTGATTAGAATCATATCACAGCCGGGCCGTTTCGGCAATAGGAAATTTTCGCAAGATGCTCCATACGCTGCATCATGGGCGTTCCGGTCCCACAGGATGGGAGGGGGAACGTGCGTTGGATTGCGGGGCAAAGGCGGGAAACGAGACGCAGCATGACGGCCTGGCATAAAAAAGTATAAATTTTAGGAACAAATATTCAATTGGGAATTATAGGAAAATAGTGATATTAACTTTGGTAGATTGAGATAACTGTCTTTATTTTTCAAACAAGACATGTTTCAGCGTCCATATTTCTATTCGCAACCAGATCGCAATATAGCCCCCCCGCACTCACTCGCATATTCACGATAAAAGGGCTCAAATTTTTCGCAAAGAAAGAAGAAGTTTGTTTCTTCCGTAGTTTCCTCAGTACGGTCCACTTCTGTCAGGCTGCCTTCCCGGATTGCAAAACAGGCATAATCAAATCTTTTCATAAAATCTATGACATCGTTGGGGTGATATCCGAATCGTTTTGCATGTTTTCTGAGCAGTTCTGTGTAAACCAGCGGTCTATATTTCTCCAGTGTTTCTTTTCCACCCTCAAGAACAAACTTTTCATTTCCCTCTACATCAATTTTAATAAAGTCGATTTTATCAATACCGTTTTCCTTGACAAAAGAATCCAAAGTTGTCAACTGACACGCTACTTTTTCCATCTCTTTTGAGCCTGTATAACTGCCTGATTGGTTGCTTTTCTTCAAATAGAAGTCGTCAGTAATCGGCTGTAGGGAGGCTGCCGAGCTCGCTCCAGGGAGGTAGAAGTCAAAGCTTCCTGTCCGATCCGACATCCCCAGATTATTATGTATGCATTCTTTCGCTGAACGCACTGTTCAGGTCTATTGTTTTCAGCAATTTCTCATATGTTGTAGGGATAGGCTCAAAAATATAGTAATTGACTTCTTTATGCTTCTGCCATAGTTCAAGGCTATACATTCCAACATTAGCGCCAATGTCAAAAACGGTTGTACAACCTGTCCTTTGTATAAATGCATTTACCAGGTCCATCTCTGATTTTTCTGGATCAGAGGCGTTCAGCAAATCCATCTCCGCACGAGAGATGGCATCCGCAAAGCTGAAATAGAGCTTCAATCCGCTTTCTTTTTCCAAAATACAGCCATTTTTCGTAAGCTGGATGCTTCTGCATTCCTTATTAGATGCCAACATCTCCTGCATCTCCGCAAGGATATGGGTGTATTGTTCGCGCATAACCGTCCAATAGAGCTTTTTTTCTAGTTTTCCTGCCAAATAGGCGTTTTGCAGTTCTATCATTTTCATAGTGGCCTTCTCCCATATTTATTTTTATAAAGTGCGGCGAATGTATTCATATCCTCTTTACGTGACTCCGTTTTCACAAAATGAATCCAACTTTTTGGTCCTGGACAGAACGTATAGCCGTTATCTTCCTGCCAGTTTACAGCGGCTTCATCTCTCCACTTTCAGCATCCATATTTCTATTTGCATCCAGAACGCAAGATACCCCCCCCCGGTACAGATTCTCAATATACTTTCTTTTGCCAGATCTCAGCACCGGGAGCTCATCCACATACTCAAATGATATGGACGCCCCCTCTCCCAAGCCATCCCGAACCAGGCTGCATATATAGTCCTCATCAATTTTTGCTCTGTCCGCATTGAGCACAAATTTATAAGCCATCCTATCGGTTTGAACGAATTTCCACTGTGTGATATGCTCAACTCCCCACATTCTGTTTGTGATAACATGCGGTGAACGCGGCTCCCCATCTGTCCCATAGATAATATCCGACCGTCTTCCATAAATTTGTGTGAAGTACTGGCGGCAGCGGCTATCCGGCAGTCTCTCCGTTCTGCGGACTACCGCATCCCCGTTGTCGTACCGGATCAGAGGGAACGCATAGTTATATAGGTCTGTAACGACCAGCCGCCCCAATTCACCGTCCTTTGCCGGGACATCCTCGTCAAGCTTGAGCACCTCAAAAAACATTCCACTGGTGTCCATATAATATGTATTTGCGTCTTTCTTCTGAACCCCAACTGTACCAAATTCCTCTGCGCCGTACAGGGCACAGACTGGACAAGAAAATTGCTCCGCCAGCTGTTCCCGTATAAACGAGGGCATTGCCTCTGAAACCGGCGTAATTGACCACACTTTAAACTGTGAGCAGTCTATCTGTTCGTCCTTAATAAACTGGCTGAGCGATGCCATAGATGAGGCATAACCGGCTATCGATTGCACCCGTTTTTTTGCCAAAACTCTGCATACTTCTTGAAGGCTGCTTTGGTCCATGGTTGTTGTATCCCATGGGATTAAATTCATCGCCATCTTTTTCAATAAAGTGGGCTGAATTCGGCTGACCCAAATCCTAAAATATAGCTGCCGGTCTCCAATCTGATAATCCGCTAATGTATTCAAGAAAATCGACGTGCCCTGCCTTTTACGCATTTTCCTCGGATCATATAAAATTTCCAGAGGGGTTCCTGTAGATCCGCTTGTACATTCCTTGTGGCACCTCTTGTCATGTACATATTTTGATGAAACAAAGTCATTCCACCGTCTTTGGTAGTCGGTTTTAGTGACAATCGGGAATTTATCCAGCTCTACCGTCCCCTGGTATGGAGCATAGTAGTTGGTGGTGCTGACCGCATGTTCCAGGAGCCGCCCCAATTTTTCTTTTGTCTCATTTGCATCTGTCCCTTGTTTGTACGCGCTCTCCGCTTCCAGGAAAAATTTCCTATACTCTCCTCCGAAAAAAAGCCTGTCGCATATCCAAAACGCTTTCCTGCGCAGCCAAGAACCTGCTTGTAAATGGTAAGATAAAGTATACCAATTTTCGCCATTGAAAGGATACCAATCCACGCCACAAAAGGGGCCAAATCTCGCCACGAAGTATACCAGGTC
>JAAWKB010000048.1 GCA_022797115.1 Oscillospiraceae bacterium | reverse complement strand
CACAGGCATCCTGACGGATGGCAAGGATTTTTAACGCAGTCAGGGCGGAAAATACACCGTCAAGACGTGCGCGGGGAGATTTTAAACAGGCTCTTAGATGAACCATATCAGCGCGCCAATCAACGCCGCCGCTGCGGCGGGCACAGCCAGCCAGAGCCACCGTGGGAGCCTGCGCCAGCGGGGCGGACAGGACGTCTCCCTGGCGGCATATCCGCGGGCAATCCGGCACGCCTCGCCCAGCACCTGCTGGGAAGTGACGCCATCCTTGGAAAATGCGTCGTTTTTTACAATAAATATAGCCTGTTCAAACAGCTTCGGATCTGGGGAGTCAACAACAATAACACGGCGGGAGGTTCCTTTCACCAAGGGGCACCGCTCCTTTCTGTCCACTGGATGTGTATTTCCAGTGTTTCCCGGCCTGGGGCGGTTTATACGGTGCGCGTTAAAATTTCCCAGACGCCATCCCTCCCTCTTGCCATCCGCATCAGGACGCGGTATGATAGGATAGCTGTTTTGCAGCGTTTCGTATGTTCACCGGAGGTGCCCTATGTACAAGATCTTTCTCGTTGAGGATGACGAAGCCATCGCCGCGGCGGTGGTGAAGCACATCGCCTCCTGGGGCTGGGAGCCCCGGCGGGCGGAGGACCTGACAAAGGTGATGGAGGAATTCACCGCCTTCTCCCCCCATCTGGTCCTGCTGGATATCGGCCTGCCCTACCGCAATGGCTACCACTGGTGTACGGAGATCCGGAAACTGAGCCGCATCCCCATCGTCTTCCTCTCATCCGCCTCGGACAATATGAATATTGTCATGGCGATGAACATGGGCGGGGACGATTTCATCCCCAAGCCCTTTGACCTGGAGGTGCTCTCAGCCAAAATCCAGGCCATCCTGCGGCGCACCTACGATTTCGGCTCCGCGCCGCCGCTGCTGGAGGCCCGGGGCGCTACGCTGGACACGGGGGACAACACCCTGCACTACCGGGATCAAAAACTGGAGCTGACCCGGAACGAGTACCGCATCTTACAGGTCCTGCTGGAGCAGAAGGGCCGCACGGTTTCCCGGGACACCCTGATGCGCAAGCTCTGGGAAACGGACAGCTTCGTGGACGAAAATACCCTGACAGTGAATATGGCCCGGCTGCGGCGGAAGCTGGAAGGCATGGGCCTGACCGGCCTGATCCGCACAAAAAAAGGGTTGGGCTATCTGATCGAGTGAGGCTGCTATGAGATTACTTTGGGAATACATGAAGGAACGGGCCTGGACGGCGGCCCTTTTGTGCCTGTGCGGGCTCCTGTTTGCGCTGGTGCTGTCCCTCTACGACCTGCCGGTCGAGGCGGTGGGCTATGGGGCCGTCCTGTGCCTGGCGCTTGTGGCGGTGTTCACGCTGGTGGATTTTGGCCGGTGGCGGCGTTCCATCCGGGCGCTGGAGGCGATCTCCGGCCAGGCGGCCCTGGCGCTGTCCCTGCTGCCGGAGGCAAGCGGGCAGAAGGAGCGCGATTATCAGGCCCTCCTGGCGGAGCTGAACGAGACCCGCCGCTCCATCGCCTCTGCCGCCGACGCCAGGGCGCGGGAGACAGTGGACTATTACACCATGTGGGTCCACCAGATCAAGACCCCCATCGCCGCCATGCGCCTGATGCTCCAGGAGGACGATACGGACCGGGGCAGGGAGCTGGCGGCAGAGCTGTTCCGGGTGGAGCGGTATGTGGAGCTGGTGCTCAGCTACCTGCGCCTGGGCGGCGACGCCACGGATTACGTCATCCGGCAGGCGGACCTGGACCCCATCCTGCGCCAAGCGGCCCGCAAGTACGCCCCCCTCTTTATCCGGGGGCGGGTGTCCCTGGACATGCAGGAGACCGGGCTGCGGGCGCTGACGGACGAGAAGTGGCTCCAGCTGGTCGTGGAGCAGGTCCTCTCCAACGCGGTAAAATACGCCCCCGGCGGCCATGTGAAGATCTGGGGCGCGGCGGACCAGCTGTTCATTGAGGACGACGGCGTGGGCATCGCCCCGGAGGACCTCCCCCGGATCTTTGACCGGGGCTTCACCGGCTGCAACGGCCGCATGGACAAGCGGGCCACCGGTATCGGGCTGTACCTGTGCCGTCAGATCTGCCGGCGGCTGGGCCACACCATCGGCGTGGACTCCGAGCTGGGCCGGGGCACCCGGGTGACAATCGGACTGGCGAGGCCGTATCTGGAGGTGGAGTAGGGGAACCATTCTTTTCTTTGTGGACAAAGAAAAGAATCAAAAGAAAAACCTTACGGGCAAAACGTTGTTTTGCCCAGGGCCTGTTCGGTCATTGGCGGCCTGTCCGCGGGCCGCTGTCTGGGTGTGCCCCCATGAGCAGGCCATGTCCAAACCCTTGCAACTACAGGACTCTACCGCTGGTCGGTTGCCAGCGGGGCGGTCTTTGGTGTAACATGCGGGCAAGGAGGTGCCTGAGATGTATGAGATTGATTACGCAAAATTCGGCACATTTTTATCCCAGCTGCGCCGGGAGAAGGGCATGACCCAGAAGGAGCTGGCGGAGCGCCTGTTCCTCTCCGACAAGGCGGTGAGCAAGTGGGAGCGGGGCCTGAGCCTGCCCGACATCGCCCTGCTCCAGCCCCTGGCGGACCTGTTTGAGGTGACAATTACCGAGCTGCTTAGCGGGCAGTACATCCGGGAGGACCAGCCGCTGTTGGTCAAGGATGTAGACCCCCTGCTGGCCATGGCCCTGGAGATGACCGCCCAGGAGAAGGAGTGCCAGGCGGTACACCGGCGCCATTGGAGGCGGATTTTCATCGGGTGCTTTGCCGCCCTGGCGGCGGAGCTGCTCCTGCTGCACCGCGTCTTCCCCCTTTGGGATGCATTTTCCTCCATATTATGGCTTCCGCCGCTGATGGCGGTCGTCTTTGGGGCGTATTTCATCTTTTTCGCCAAGGAGAAGCTGCCCGCATTCTATGACCAATACAAGATCAATTTTTACTCCGACGGCTGTATGCGCATGAACCTCCCCGGCGTCTACTTCAACAACCGCAACTGGCCCCATATTTTGAACACCCTGCGCGGCTGGAGCTGCGCTACGATTGCGGCCTGGGTCCCCTGTTACGCCCTGCTGCGGTGGATCTCCTCCCCATTGCCGGAGCTGGCCGGGGCGATGGTCATGCTGGCGGCCTGCCTGGCCGCGCTCCTGGGCGGGCTATTTATCCCCGTGGCTGTCGTGGGCCGCAAATATCAGTAGTATCGTAACATGGGTTGAACGCCGCTTGCGGTACCAGTAACTTTGCTTATATCGGCTCGACAAATCGAAATTTCCATGTGAGGCGAGGAACACCATGACAAAGAGGAAAAAAGTTATAAAAATAATTTTTATTGTGCTTGCTGCTGTGCTTATCGTGCTGCTTGGCATATACATCAATCATCAAGTCCATTTAAAAGCAGAAGCTCAATTACGCTTGCCGTTAGGACAGATGGTTGAAGTTGACGGGCACAATATGAGTATCTATGTTGAAGGAACCGGCGATCTATCGCTTGTTTTCATGTCGGGCGGTGGTACTTGCTCTCCCATATTGGATTTCAAGTCCCTCTATTCTCTTTTAAGCGATACCTATCAGATTGCCGTTGTAGAGAAATTCGGATACGGTTTCAGCGATGTTGTCGATAAGGGCAGAGACATTGATTCGATACTCGAAGACACGAGAACTGCTCTTACCGCCGCAGGATTACACGCGCCGTATGTCCTTTGTCCCCACTCAATGTCAGGACTTGAAGCCCTGTATTGGGCGCAGAAATATCCGGATGAGGTATCTGCAATAATTGGACTTGATATGGCGGTGCCGGAGTATTATGACCGGATGAACATAAATATCCCGATTATGCGCATTGCAAGCTGGACGGCTCATCTAGGTATCACTCGTTTTATACCGGGCATTTCGGACAGTGACGCTATACGGTATGGTACATTAACCGATGATGAAAAGGAAATCTATAGAGCCATGTTCTACAGCCGGACAGCAACCGTGACCATGATAAAGGAAACGGAACAAGTAAAGAAAAACGCTGAAACAGTGAAAAGTATGGGTATTCCGCAGCTTCCAATGTTACTGTTCATTTCAGACGGTTCTGGTGGAACAGGCTTTGATAAGGAGATATGGAGAGAAATTCCAATAGAATATATATCACAGGTTGATGAAGGGGAGTATATCGAA
This sequence comes from Oscillospiraceae bacterium, assembly GCA_022797115.1. Lineage (GTDB taxonomy): Bacteria > Bacillota > Clostridia > Oscillospirales > Oscillospiraceae > Pelethomonas. Next base: position 13,379 of record JAAWKB010000048.1, on the reverse strand, counting down.
TTGAACTGTCCGCATTATGTTCATGATTACGAGTACAAAACAATAAGTGAGGAGATCTTTGCATTCCTGTCGGAACGATAAATCCCCCCTGATAAATGTTCTTTTGGGAGAACCGGCCGGCAGGACTGCCGGCCGGTTCCCTTACGCTGTCGAAAACGCCCTCCAATCCCGGCATTTTCGGCTTATTTTTTGATTTCGTCCAAGTCGATCTTTCCGTGCTCTTTTTCATAATTGGAAATAAACTTCAGCATCAGTTGGATGATCTGACTATTGGCGGAACGCCCTACATAGCCGCAGACATAGCGGAATTTCGCCAGGATTTCACCATCCACCCGGAGTCCAAAGTGTTTTTCATTGTCCTTATTCATAGGCATCCTCCAATAAAGTTATTATAACTTTATTTTAGATTCACCATCTGACGCAGTGCAAGATCAGAGTTGATTTGGAGTTATTTTAACTTCGTATTCTGAAGAGGCATGAATATGGACAAAAACTTCACTTACTGCCTAACGGGACATCGCGATATCCCCTCGGAGCCGTTGCAAGCGGTTCAACGGAACGAAATGCGCCTCAAATTGAGGCGCATTTCGTTCGTGCGCAGAAAATCTTCCGCAAGGGCAACCGGTCAGCAGCCGATGGTTGCCACCAGCACCGCCTTGATAGAGTGCATCCGGTTCTCCGCCTCGTCGAACACCACGGAGTGGGGGCCCCGGAACACCTCGTCCGTGACCTCCCGGATATCCACGCCCTTCTCGTGCCACTCCTTGGCCAGCTTGGTCTCGAAGTCGTGGAAGGAGGGGAGGCAGTGGAGATAGAGCACGTTCCGGTTGCCGGTGCGGCGCATGGTTTCCTCCGTCACCCGGTAGGGGGTCAGGAGCCGGGCCCGCTCGGGGATCAAATCCTCCTCGCCCATGGAGGCCCAGATATCGCCGTAGATCACATCCGCGCCGGTGAGGGTACCCTCGTCGTTGGTGATCTCAATGGTGGCCCCGGTCTCGCGGGCCACAGCGTCCACCTGGCGCATGACGTTCTGATCCACGCCGTCTACCAGCTCCTTGGGGCCCAGGCCCACAAAGTGCATCCCCATCTTTGCACAGCCGTACATCCAGGCGTAGCACATATTGTTGCGCACGTCCCCGGGGAAGACCACCTTGACCTCCTTCAGGGGCTTGGAGCAGTGCTCCTCAATGGTCATCATGTCCGCCAGAATCTGGGTGGGGTGGTCCACGTCCGTCAGGCCGTTCCAGACCGGCACGCCGCTGAACCGGGCCAGGTCCTCCACCACCTTCTGGTCATAGCCGCGGTACTCGATGCCGTCAAAGAACCGGCCAAGGACCTTGGCGCTGTCCTCCATACTCTCTTTCTTCCCCATCTGGCTGCTGCCGGCATCCAGGTAGGTGACATGGGCCCCCTCCTGGGTGGCGGCCACCTCGAAGGAGCAGCGGGTCCTGGTGGAGGTCTTCTCAAACAGGAGCACAATGTGCTTGCCCTTGAGGGCGGGCTCGCAGATATGCGCGCGCCGCTTGGCCTTCAGGGCGTGGCCCAAATCCAGCAGATACCGGATCTCCTGGGGCGTTAAATCCATCAATGTCAAAAAGCTCTTACCCTTCAAATTGACTGCCATACTTCGTCTCCTTTACATTCTTCAATCAAAATATCCGTATAAAGTTCTTTTTTAATTCTTTTTTCTTTCAAGAAAAAAGAGTGTCCGCCCGCCTTACTGCACGTCCTCCCGCACAAAGGGCATGGACATGCACCGCGGTCCGCCGCGGCCCCGGCTGAGCTCGCTGCATGGGACGGTGTGGACGGTGATGCCGTGCTCCTCCAGGATGCGGTTGGTGACGTAGTTGCGCTCGTAGACCACGACCTCGCCGGGAGCAATCGCCAGGGTGTTGCTGCCGTCGCTCCACTGCTCCCGGGCGGCGTCAATGGGGCTGTCGCTGCCGCATTTGATGAGGGTACAGGCATCCAGCTCCAGGTGCCGCTTGAGGATGTCCTCCAGACGGCCCTGCTCCTCCCGGATGGAGACCCTGCCGTCCACCAGCTCCATCACGAACACGGTGATCTCGTGGAGGATGTTGGGGTGGACAGTGAACTTGTCCCGGTCCACCATGGTGAACACGGTGTCCAGGTGCATGAAGCTGCGGGTCTTGGGGATGTTAAAGGCCAGGATCTTCCGGAAGGTTTCGCTGATGGAGAGGACGGTGTGGGCAAACTTGTCAATGCTGTCCTCCTCCGTGCGCTGGGAGATGCCCACGGCGATCACCTGGGGGGAGAGGATCAGGATGTCACCGCCCTCCAGGGAGGAGCTCTCCCCCCGGTCGTACCACTTGGGCGCGTCCTTATAGAGGGGGTGGTACTTGAAAATAAACTTGCCGAACAGGGTCTCCCGGTTGCGCGTCACTGTGTGCATCCGGTGCAGGGACACGCCGGTACCGATGGTGGCAAAGGGGTCCCGGGTGAAATACAGGTTGGGCATGGGGTCGATGAGGAAGGGATAGTCGTCCGAGCGGAAGCTGAGGTAGTCAGAGAGCTTCCCGGTCTCAAAGCCGCGGATCTCGCTCTTGCGCACGCCGGCCATCATCGTGTCCACCAGCCGGCTGTTGTCCATGCCGGAGAAATAGTCCGTCAGGATCTCCCGCACCCGGTGCTTGCCAATCTCCGCCTCGTCTAGGAACTGTTCAACCAGCTCCCGGCGGACCTCCGGCTCCTCAATGGTCTCCTCCACCAGGTCATGGAGGTACACGACCTCCGCGCCGCTGTCCCGCAGGCACTGGGCGAATGCGTCGTGCTCGGCCTGGGCAACCTTGAGATAGGGGATATCGTCAAACAAAAGACGCTCCAAATATTCCGGCATCAGGTTCTCCAGCTCCCGCCCCGGGCGGTGGAGCATGACCTTCCGCAGTCGGCCGATTTCCGAGGTGTTGTGCAGGCCGGTTTTCAGCCGCGTCGCTATAGGCATGTTGCATCACTCCTTTTCTGCCGCTTAGGATGGCCGGTTTCCTGCCAAGGCATACATCCTTTTTCCCCCGCGCAGCCGCCGGTGCGGGCTGTGTGGAAAATTGTTGCTTTTTTACCGCCGCCATGGTATGATTTTCTTGAAAAATTTGAGAGCGGCGGCCCTTCCCCGCCGCCCGGAGGGAGGCCGCGATGAAAAAAATCCTGACGCTGCTGCTGGCGGGCATACTGCTGGTTCTGTCTGCCTGCGGCGATAAGGACAGCAGCAATGATTCGGAGGGCTATACAGAGGGGTTCCTTGGCGACACCCTGAGCACCTATTGGTTTGATTTTACCGTGGAGGACGCCTATGCCTGCCAGGACTTTGGGGGATACACCGCTGCCGCTGGAAAGCAGCTGGTAGTGGCCAGCCTGTCCCTCAAAAATACCCAGCGATACTCCCTGGACATGTGGTATGGGGATTTCCCCCTGTTTTGGGGCGACGGGGATGACGAGATTGTCTACCCCCTCTCCGCCGCCACGGAGCAGCAGCTGCCCGACGAGTACAGCCTTGCCATCAAAGAGGACCGGACGGGTCTGCTGGTCTATGAGGTCCCGGCGGATGTCCAGGATTTCACCATGGCTTTCGTGGAATACTTTGAAGACGGCACCGACGATGGGGAGGAAGGGGACGCCTATTTTGTCTATTTCACCGCCAAGACCAACGAGAGAGCCGGCATCTAATCACAACAAAGAACGGGCCGCCGGGCGGCCCGTTTTTAAGGAGGTTTCCTGATGCTTTTTGACACCCATGCCCACTATGACGCGCAGCAGTTCGACCCGGACCGGGAGGCAACGCTGGCGGGCCTGCCGGAGAGAGGGGTCTCCCTGGTGGTGAACCCGGGCTGCGACATCCCCAGCTCGGAGGCCGCGGTGGAATTGGCCGGGCGTTTCCCCTTCCTCTATGCCGCCGTGGGGTTCCACCCGGAGAACTGCGCGGATTATGAACCGGCGCAGCTGGAGGCCATACAGGCGTTGGCAAAGAAGCCGAAGGTAGTTGCCATCGGGGAAATCGGGCTGGACTACTATTGGGAGGAAAACCCGCCCCGGGAGCATCAGCAGCGGGTTTTCCGGGATCAGCTCGCCTTGGCGGATGAGCTGGACCTGCCGGTCATCGTCCACGACCGGGATGCCCACGCCGACAGCCTGGAGGCCGTCCGCCAGTTCCCCCGGGTGCGGGGGGTGTTCCACTGCTTCTCCGGCAGCGCGGAGATGGCAAGAGAGCTGGTCAAGCTGGGATGGATGCTCTCCTTCACCGGCGTATTGACCTACCGGAACGCCCGCAGGGCGGTGGAGGCCGCCGGCGCTGTCCCCATAGAGCGGCTGATGATCGAGACAGACAGCCCCTATATGGCCCCAGTCCCCCACCGGGGGGTGCGCAATGACTCGGGATATGTCCGGTATGTCTGCGAAAAGCTGGCGGAGATCAAGGGCATCCCTTACGATGAGTGCGCCCGGATCACCCTGGAAAACGGGAAACGTTTTTTTTGCATCGCCTGACGTATCCGCAGGTGTATGCGCCTGCATAAAAAGATGAGAGCCGCCCGCAAGATGCGGGCGGCTCTCCTGTGTTAAACAGCATCGGTACGCCGGAATACATGGATCTGGAAGGAGGTCTCCACCTCCAGTTCCTCCAACGCCTCCAGCCGGGCAGCTCCGGCCCGGGACGTTTTCCAGTAGTAGGGCGTCATCTGGAACAGGGCCTGGATTTCCTCCCGGCCGGGCAGGCGGATGGTACGGGACACCGGTACAATCCGGTCGTACACGAAGCCCTCATAGGGCGTCTCCTTCTCCTCGTTGGGATAGGGATGGTCATAGAGGATCTCCTTGAGCTGCCAGAGATGCCGGGCCGCTGGGACGACGTACAAAAATAAGCCGCCAGGGGCCAGTACCCGCCGGAATTCGTCCAGGGCCAAGGGGGAGAATACGTCCAGCAGCACCGACGCGCTCCCCGCCGCCACCGGCAGGCGGTAGGCGGAGGCCACGGCGAACGCCACCTCCGGATACCGCTTGGCGGCTTTTTGAAGGGAAAATTTGGAGATATCCACCCCTGCGGTCCGCGGTGCTTTCCCAGCGGAGAGCAGGGCCTGATGGACGCCGCCGGTATAGTAGCCCTCCCCGCAGCCCGCGTCCAGCACCACCGGGCTGGGGCCGGACAGCTCCACAGCCAGACGGCACAGCGCATCACGGAGGGGCTGATACCAGCCCTTGTCCAAAAACGCACGGCGGGCCGCCACCATGCCTTTGTCATCGCCGGGGGCCTTGGAGTGCTTCTGCCCCACCGGCAGCAGATGGACATAGCCCTCCTTGGCCCGGTCGAAGCAGTGGCCCGCCGGACAGCGCAGGGCACGGGGGCCCTCCGCGAGGGTCCCGCCGCACAGGGGACAGCAAAACAGCGGCATTGGCAGCGCCTCCTCTTAGATTCTGGTGATATCGTTAATCCACTTCTTGCTGTGGAACCGGACGAGGCCCAGGGGGCATTTACAGATATTTTCCGCCTGCATGGCGATACACACCAGCCAGGTGGGCGCGTCCAGCACCAGGCCGGTGATAGCCATCAGCGGGATAGCCACCAGCCAGAGGGGCAGGGTGTCGATCAGGGAGGCCGTCTTGGCGTCGCCGCCGGCCCGGAGCACACCGGTGATATTGGTGATGTCAAAGGCGCGCATGGGCATAAATACCGCGTAAACGATAGACAGATAGGTGGCCGCCTGGACCGCGCCGGGGGTCAGCTTGAACAGGGGGAACAGTATGGGGCGGAAGAAGGTAGGCAGCAGCACCAGCAGCAGCGCCATCACGGCGGCGCCGACGAACATGGACACCAGCAGCAGGGTCCAGCCCACGCTGTAGATCTGCTCCCGGTCATGGCCCTGGCCGATCTCCTTGCCCACCATGACAGCGGCGGAGGCGGCGATGCCGAAGCAGACCACGGTGGAGATCTTGTCGATGTTGCCGATCAGGGCATAGGCGGCCAGCATGTCCTGGCTGTTGGACATGTGGCCCATAATCACCGTCAGCATGGAGGTGCCCACGCTCCACAGCGCCTCATTGCAGACCACGGGGATGGAGTATTTCAAAAAGCTGCGCAGGATGGCCTTGCCGGGACGGAGGATGCAGCTCCAGCGCAGGGGCAGGCGTTTGTTCCACAGGGCAAAGCCCGCCGCCACAAGGAATTCCACCACCCGGCTGGTAAGGGTGGCCACCGCCGCGCCGGTGACGCCCATGGCGGGCGCGCCGAAGTGGCCGAAGATCAGCACGAAGTTGAGGAAGGTATTCACGCACATGGAGATGGCAAAGAGGATCATGCCGAAGGCCGGGTACTCCGTGCTGCGCTGCACACCGGCATAGATGCTGCTCAGGCCGTTGAAGACGTAAGAGAAACCGACGATCTGGATGTAGGACACCGCCAGCTCTACCAGCTCCTGGTTGGGGGTAATCAGCCGCAGCACCTGGGCGGGGAAGAAGAAGGTGATGAGGGCCAGCGTGACAGAGAAGCCGGTGACGGCGTACATGGCCACGCCCATGCAGCGGTTGATGCTGTCCGTGTCCCCCCGGCCCCAGTACTGGCTGACCAGCACCGCCAGGCCGCTCTGGAAACCGAAGATCACCACCTGGATAATGAAAATAGGCACATTGGCGGCGGTAACAGCCGCCATCTCGGCGTTGCCCAGCAGGCCCACCATAAAGGTGTCCGCAAAGCCCAGGGAGGTGGTAATGATATTTTGCAGGATCATAGGCAGGCTCAGCACCAGCAGCCTGTGGTAAAAGCCGGGCTCCCGGCGAAGTGCGCGAAGCATAGCAATCTCCTTTGTAACAAACAGGTAATCATTCTTGTTCTTTTACGAAAGAAAAGGAATCAAAAAGAAAATCATTACAGCATGGGGAAGCGGGTGGTTTTGTGCTCCAGGAGGGCGGCGGCCAGGGCGTCGATGTCCTCGAATGCAGTCTCCGGGCCGAAGCTGACGCGCACGGTCCCGGCGGCGGTTTTCTTGTCCAGGCCCATGGCGGTGAGCACATGGCTGGCCTTCCCCCGGTGACAGGCGGACCCGGCGGAAATACAGATGCCCTTGGCGTCCAGCTCGCTGACAATGTTCTGGCTGGGGTATCCCGGAAGGGAGACGGACAGGATATGGGGCGCGTCCCCCTGGCCGATGAAGCGCAGGTCCGGAATGGCGCGCAGCTTCTCTATGGCGTAGGATTTGCAGGCGGACAGATGGGCCAGCGTCTCCTCCAGCCGCTCCAGCCGCAGGGCCACCGCCTTGGCAAACCCGGCAATCTGGGCGGTGGGCTCGGTGCCGGGGCGCAGGCCGGACTCCTGCCCGCCGCCGTACAGCAGGGACTGGGGCGGCTTGGCCCGCCCGCCGGCGTACAGTGCGCCAATCCCCTTGGGCCCGCCAATCTTATGGGCGGAGAGTGTGATATAGTCCGCGCCGAGGGTTTTCACGGTGAAGGGTACCTTCAAAAACCCCTGCACGGCGTCGGTATGGAGCAGGGTGGGGCGGTCCTGAAGCAGGGCGGCAACCTCCTCCACCGGGAAACGGACGCCGGTCTCGTTGTTGACCAGCATGATGCTGACCAGGGCTGTGTCCTCCCGGAGGGCGTCGGCCACCTGCTCCGCAGTGATCCGCCCGGCGTTGTCCGGCTTGAGGTAGGTGGCGGAGCAGCCCTCCTGCTCCAGCCGCTTCACGCACTGGAGCACCGCGCTGTGCTCCACGGCGGTGGTGACAATGTGGCGGCCTACCCGGCGGTTCTGGTAGAGGGCGGCGCGGATGGCCCAGTTATCCCCCTCCGTGCCGCAGGAAGTGAAAAAAAGCTGCTCCGAGGCGCACCCCAGGGCCCCGGCAACAACGGCCCGGCTCCGGTTCACCAGATCCTTGGCCCGGCGGCCCAGCTCGTACTGGGATGAGGGATTGCCGTAGTGTTCCGTCAAAACCGCCGCCATGGCCTGGGCCACCTCGGCGGGGACCGGCGTGGTGGCGGCATAATCCAAGTAGTGCATACGGTCTCCTCTATCTGCCGCCGGGGATCTGGCGGGGCTTGGTTTGGTTGATGAGCTGGCGGCCGATCCCCTGCCGCTGCACAGCGGGGGCGACAGCCAGGGGGCCAAAGCAGAGGACCTCCTGTTTCCCGCCGTTGTCCAAGAGGATGTTGGCGCGGGTATACAGGATGCTGCCCACCACCGTATCGCCGCGGACGGCGACGTAGTCCAGCCCCTCTACAAAGTCGGGGGAGCTGCGCAGGATATGGGTCAGATAGTGCTCGACACAGCCGGGGCTGTAGAAATTCCAGAATGCGTCCCGGGTCAGCTCCTCCACCGCCCGGTGGTCGGCGGGATGTTCAGGACGGAGTTGGATTGGATGCATGGCGGTTCCTCCTTTACAAAACTGCGGCTTGCCAGGGCAAACAATGTATACTATAATGATGGCACTGAGAAAAAAGGGGGGCTTGGCGATGGACTACGCCATCCGGGAGATAGAAGCGAGGGATAACCAGGCGGTTGAGCATGTCATCCGTACCTGCCTGATCGAGTTCGGCGGCAACCGGGAGGGTATGGCCTGGTGCGACCCGGATTTGGGCCGGTTCTCCGAGGTGTACAGCCGGGAGGGGTTCCGGTACTGGGTTGTCGTGGACCAAACAGACCGTGTGGTGGGCGGCGCGGGCATCGGCGGCTTGACAGACGGGGTCTGCGAGCTGCAAAAGATGTACTGCCTGCCGGAGGCCCGGGGAACAGGCGTCGCCCACGGGCTCATGGAGCGGGCGCTCGCCTATGCAGGGCAGTACTACCAACGCTGCTATATCGAAACGCTGCACAACATGACGGCGGCGAATAGATTCTACCGGAAGTACGGCTTCACGCCGCTGGACGCGCCCCTGCTGGATACAGGCCATTTCTCCTGCGACGTGTGGTACATCAAGGAGCTGTGACGGCTGGGCGGCAGCTGACAGAGCCTGATTGTTCATGATACCACACATTTGGAAAAAGGCAAGAGGGCAGCGGAAATTTTATAGAGGAGTGGCGCCAATGCGGCGGCAGAGGCCGTCCAGCTGGTGATTTGGATAATTGGATAAAAGGAAGGGCAAAGGATGAAAATCGGGATCTATACGCTGGGCTGTAAGGTCAACCAATATGAGACCCAGGCCATGGAGCGGGAGCTGGCGGTCCGGGGGCACGAGGTGGTCCCCTTTGAGGCGGAGGCGGACGCCTATATTGTCAACACCTGCACCGTCACTGCCGTCAGCGACAAAAAATCCCGGCAGATGATCCGCCGGGCGAGAAAGCGCAGCCCCCAGGCCGTGGTAGCGGTCTGCGGCTGCTATGCCCAGACCAGGCCGGAGGAGGTCCGCGCTCTGGATGTCGACCTGATTGCCGGGACAGGGGACCGGATGGGTTTCCTGGATCTGCTGGAGCAGGCCGCCCGGGAGCGGGAGCCGCTGGTCAGCCTGGACGAGGCCCTGCGCCGCCGCCAGTTTGAGGTGCTGCCCGCCGGGGGGCTGGCCGCCCGCACCCGGGCCATGCTGAAGGTGGAGGACGGGTGCGCCAACTTCTGCGCCTACTGCATCATCCCCTATGCCCGGGGCCCAGTCCGCTCCCTGCCCCTGGAGACGGCGGCGGCAGAGGCCCGCCGCCTAGCGGCGGAGGGCTACCGGGAGCTGGTAATCACGGGCATTGAGATCTCATCCTGGGGCCGGGATTTGCCGGGCGCGCCGGGCCTGACCGACCTGCTTGAGGCGGTCTGCCAGGCGGCGGAGGGGCTGCGGGTGCGGCTGGGCTCCCTGGAGCCGCGGACTATTACGGAGGAATTTTGCCGCCGGGCGGCGGCGCTCCCCAACCTCTGCCCCCATTTCCACCTGTCCATGCAGTCCGGCTGTGACGCCACCCTCCAGCGGATGAACCGGAAATATGATACAAAACGTTATTATCAAAGCGTAGAATTACTAAACGGATACTTCTCCCGCCCGGCAGTCACCACGGATTTGATTGTGGGTTTCCCCGGGGAGACGGAGGACGAGTTCGCCGCTACGCTGGCGTTTGTCCGGCAGTGCGCCTTTGCGGAGATGCACGTCTTCCCCTACTCCATCCGGACCGGGACGCCGGCCGCGTCCATGGAGCAGGTGCCCGGGCCCTGCAAGGAGGAACGGGCGGCCCGGGCCGGAGCCCTGGCGGCGGAGCTGCACACCGCATATCTCCTGGGCTGCGTGGGCCAGATCTATGATGTGCTCTATGAGCAGCCCGCAGGCGGGCTCTGCCAGGGCCACGCCCCCAACTACATGGTGGCGGCAGTCCCGGGGGAGGGCCTGCACAATCAGGTCCTCCCCACCAGGATCACCGCCGTCCGGGACGGTATTCTGCTGGGGGAGCTGGTGCAGCCATAGGGTGCTGCAGCAGGCCCGAGAAGAGAGCGGGGCGACCGCCCAGCTCCTTCTCGGTATTTCCCGGGAAACCGGCCCTACAGCAGACGTTCCACCAGGGTAATCAGCAGGCCGCCCGCAATCACGGAGGCGATCTGGCCGCTGACATTGGCCCCCGCCGCGTGCATGAGCAGGAAGTTATAGGGGTCCTCCTCCAGTCCCATCCGGTGGACGGTACGGGAGGCCATGGGGAAGGCGGAGATGCCGGCTGCGCCGATCATGGGATTGACCTTCTTCTTTGTGAACAGGTTGAGCGCCTTGGCAAAGAGCACACCGCCCAGGGTGTCGAACAAAAAGGCCGCCAGCCCCAGCAGCAGGATCATCACCGTCTCCCTGGTGACAAAGAGCTCCGCCTGCATCTTAAAGGACACGCTGAGCCCCAACACCAGGGTGATCAGATTTGCCAGCTCATGCTGGGCGCTCTGGCTGAGGCTGTCCAGCACCCCGCACTCCCGGATCAGGTTGCCGAACATCAGAAAGCCGATCAGCTCCGCGCTCTTGGGGGCCAGGACCCCGGCGATGACCGTAACCAGGATGGGGAAGAGGATGCGGACTGCCTTGGATACGCTGCCCGGGTTGTAATCCATCCGGATCTGCCTCTCCTTCCTGGTGGTCACGGCGCGGATGACAGGGGGCTGGATGATGGGGACCAGCGCCATGTAGGAGTAGGCCGCCACCATGATGGCCCCCTGGTACTGGCTGCCGAAGTAGTTGGCTACGTAGATGCTGGTGGGGCCGTCCGCCGCGCCGATGATGGCGATGGAGGCTGCATCGGCCAGGGGGAACCCCAGCGCCGACGCCAGCGCCAGGGTGAGGAAGATGCCCAGCTGGGCGGCTGCGCCGAAGAGGAACATCTTGGGGTTGCTCAGCAGCGGGCCGAAATCGATCATGGCCCCGATGCCGATGAACAGCAGCAAGGGGAACAGCTCGCTGGCAATCCCGGCCTGGAAGAGGGTCTCCACGGCCGAGGTGCTGACAAAGGGCAGGTTCATCAGGATGGCCCCGAAGCCCATGGGCAGCAGCAGGGCCGGCTCCATCTCCCGCCTGATGGCGAGATAGATGAGCAGGCCACCGATGAGGAGCATCACCCCCTCCTGCCAGGTGAAACGAAAGGCGAACAGGTCTTGGATCAGCTGCATAGAAAAAACCTCCCTGCGGGCCTGACGACCCGGTGATCTGGGGAGCAAAAAAACGAGACTTTTATGGCGCAATAATATACGCCATAAAAGTCTCGTCATTTCTGGCAAAAGCGGGCCCAAGGCCGTATTGACGCTTCATGCCGCGCCGTCAGGCGCTGACTACTCCCTCTTATGTATCCCTATCATATGGGAGGCGGGCAGCTTTTGTCAAGGCTGCCGGGGAAATCTTGGCGGAAAATTTATGCACCCCGCCCTGCTGCCCGGTCCCGCTCAATGAGCAGCTTCAGCCCCTCCACGCCCACGCGGACGGCGGAGGAGGTGTCCTCGCTCATCTTCTGGTCCAGGCCGGCGGCCTCCCGCTCCTGGTTCCACACCACATGGAAACAGCTGCCGCAGCGCACACCCAGGGCTGCCGCCACCACGAACAGGGCCGCGGACTCCATCTCGCTGGCCTTGACTCCCAGCCGTTTCCATGCCTCCCACTTGTTCAGCAGCTCGTAGCTTACGGGCATCCGGGAGGGGCTGTGCTGTCCATAAAAGCTGTCCTTGCACTGGACCACGCCGGTATGGCAGGTTTTGCCCATGGCCCGGGCCGCGTCCGTCAGGGCGGCGGCAATACCGAAGTCGGATACGGCGGGGAACTCGATGGGCGCATACTCCCGGCTGGTGCCCTCGAAGCGGACGGCGCCGGTGGCGACAACGATATCCCCGGACTGGACGTTTACATCAATCCCTCCGCAGGTGCCTACCCGGACGAAGGTATCCGCGCCGATGGCGGCCAGCTCCTCCATAGCGATGGCGGCGGAGGGGCCGCCGATGCCGGTGGAGCAGACGGAGACCTTCTCCCCCAGCAGGGTGCCGGTGTAGATGACATACTCCCGGTTCTGCCCTACAAATTTTGCATCTTCAAACAGGGCGGCGATGGACTCGCACCGGCCCGGGTCGCCAGGCAGGATGCAATAGCGGCCCACGTCGCCGGGGACGCAGTTGATATGGTATTGCTTTTCTAATTGTTGCATCAATCGTTTCCTCCTGCATCAATCGGGATAGCGGCAATGGATAGGGTAATATTGTAGCACACCAACAGAATAGATGCAACAGATTTTGTGAAAAATCCCGAAAAGGCGCGTTTTCATATGGAGCGGGACAGTCGGGTGGAACCGCCCCAGCTTGTGCCAACGCAAAAAAGAGGAATATCCTTAAAAAGGATATTCCTCTCGTCACCTTTGACCTTTTTGTATCTGCGGGACCGCGCCGGTACAAAGCGTGGTGAGCAGATTGCCCCCACGATGCTGGCCGTCAGTGCCACAAGAAAAAAGAGCAACATGACAGTTGTTTCCTCACAGCTCAATGTAGGTCTCCAGGTCCTCGCGGATCGCCCGGGGACAAGTCCGCCGGGAAGGGCCCCCGCTGTCTTATCACCGGCCGGATACAGCCTCTCCGGCGCTCTACGGAGTCTGGATGCGGCGCAGCAGGATTCGCGCCTGGCCCAGCCGGGGAAGGGCATAGGCGAAAAAGCCGGCATAGGACTCACAATAATAGCTGCATCCCAATTGCTCGCCCTCAAGAACCCGGTCCCGCCGGCATCCGTTCCGGCACAGGGGGTACCACCGGCAATGGCCGCATTTTTCCGGTACGCGCCGGGAGGCTTCCACAAAGCCCAACGTCTCCCTGGCGCGGTCCAAGTCCTCCCAGGCGTCGTCCCGGACATTCCCGAGGCGGTATGCGTCCAGTCCGTAAAAATCACAGGGGTAGACGCTGCCGTCCGCCTCCACCAGATACTGCAAGCCGCAGCACCCACGCATGGAACACTGCTCCGGAGCGTGCCCCTCC